>CAZDXW010000032.1:0-33551 GCA_964509485.1 uncultured Christensenella sp. | reverse complement strand
CGAAGAATTGTCCCGTACTCGCCATTGACGGCAAGCCAAAGGAACGCTATGTGGTCAACATCCACCGATGCGTTTCCTGCGGCGTTTGCGGACGCGTCTGCCCGAAAAACGCGCTGCTGGACGGGCACGGAAAACCCTGCGTGAGTGTTCCGCGCTCGAAGTGGAAGAAGCCGGTGGTCGACACCGCGCTTTGCAGTGCCTGTGGCATTTGCGTCACCTGGTGCCGCGCGGAAGCCATCCGCATCTCCCCTCCCGCGTTTCACGGGGACATTCATGTGTTTGCGGAGCTATTTCAGCCAAAGAACTGCGTCGGCTGCGCGCTTTGCGAAGAGAACTGCCCGCTTGGAGCAATTCACATGGCGGAGGTGAGCTTATGAGACTGCCATCTTATGCGATCATCGACCTCTCGACCCATTCGGTCGAGCGCTATCCAATCAGTGAGACGCTATACAAAACTTATATTGGCGGCAAAACGCTTGGCGCGCGGCTGCTCTACGACCTGACACCTGCGGGCGTCGATCCGCTCGGCAAAGACGCCGTCGTCATCATCAACACCAGCCCCGCCAATGGAACCGGCGCCCCCTGCTCCAGCCGGTTTAACATGACGTTTAAAAACGTGCTCACCGGCGGCATTGCAAGCAGCAACTGCGGCGGACAGTTCGGCGTTATGATGAAGCGCGCGGGCTATGACGGAATCATACTCAAAGGGCAGAGCGAGTCCCCCTGCGTCATCAACGTCGTTGACAACCAGATCACCATCTCCGACGCGGGCGAACTCTGGGGCAAGGACGCGGAAGAAACGCAGCTTGCGTTCCCAAAGATCTATGGCAAATTGGTGATCGGCCCCGCGGGCGAGCATTTGGTTCGTTATGCTGCCGCGGTCTCCGGCGAACGCGTGGCGGGACGCTGCGGCGCGGGCGCGGTACTCGGCGCAAAGAAGATCAAGGCGCTCGTTGCCTACGGCACGCAGCGTCCGGAAATCTACAATCGCGAGAAGTTTGACAAATACGTACGCAAATGGGTCAAGTTTTTGCGCAACCATCCCATGACCGGCGAAGCCTTGCCAAACTACGGCAGCGCGGGTTTGGTCAGCAAGGCGAACGCTTCCAACGCGCTGCCCACCCACAATTTTAAGTACGGCCACAGCAAGGACGCGCATACCGTCAGCGGCGAAACGCTCGCGGATAAATATCTGCTACGCAACAGCTCCTGCATCTCCTGCCCGATTCGCTGCGAACGACGCGTACAGGTGGATGGCAAGGACGTCAAAGGCCCCGAATACGAAACCTGCGGCTTCTTTGGCCCAAACATCGACGCGATCAGCATGGAGAACATGCTCAAGCTGAACTATCTCTGCGACATTCTAGGCATGGATACCATTTCGCTCGCCTCCACCCTTGCCTTTGCGATGGAGCTCAAGGAAAACGGCGTGGTCGATTTCGGAATTGAGTTTGGCAACTCGGACAACCTCTTTGAGGTCGTCGAAAAAATCGCCCACCGCGAGGGAATCTACAGTGAGCTTGCCAACGGTTCCAAGTGGCTCAGCGAACAATACGGCGGCAAGGAATACGCCATGCACTCAAAAGGTCTCGAGATGGCGAGCTACGAGCCGCGCCGCTCGGTCGGCATGGGTCTAGGATACGCAACAAGCAATCGCGGCGGCTGTCACCTCAACGGCGGGTATCTGGCGCTTCTGGAGTCCGTCGGCGTGCTTTCAATGGACGCGCTTTCCACCGCCGCCAAACCAGCGTTTACGGCGTTCTTTCAAAACGCGCTGGAGGCAATTTCCGCGAGCGGATTCTGCCTGTTCTCCGCGCAGTCGTTCGTTCCGGCGATTCTGTTTAAACTTGGGCCGCATCATCCCGTTACCCGCACGATTGGCAAGATTGCGACGCACCTTGGCCTCGGCGTACGCGCGCTGCTATGGATGATGCCGATTCTTCGATTCAACTCCGTGTTCCTCTTTCCGCATGCGGAGGCGCTGCGGCTCATCACCGGGCTGCCGTTCTACACCGGCTCATTCGTTAAACTTGGCGAGCGCGGCTACAACATGGAACGTCTTTACAACTATCGCGAGGGGCTGTCCAAGGCGGACGATTCGCTGCCGGATCGTTTGACGAAGACTCCGCAGGACCCGAGCAACCCCAAAACCGTCGTTCGGCTCGACAAGATGCTGCCCGTGTATTACCACATTCGCGGTTGGGATGAGAGCGGCGCGCCGAGACCGCGTACGCTCCGTCGACTGGGGGTGCGCGCATGAAGACGATTCGTTATTACGCGCCAATTCGCGCCATCGTGAAGAAGGAAAGCGAAGAGACGGAACTTGCTTCGGTAAAGGACGTGCTGAGCTATATTAAGACCGCCTATGGAAAGGAAGCATACAGTGCTGCTAAGAGTGCGTTGATTGTGGTCAATGACGTCAGCATCGGGCTTTTCAAGGGCGTAAAGACAGAACTCAAGGACGGCGACGTCGTCGGCTTCCTCCCCGTCTGCGGCGGAGGATGATCTCTCTTAAACGACAAACGGACAGGAGAAAATCTCTCCTGTCCGTTTTTTGTAGTGCAATTAAGATCAACTACGGTTTTGGAGTTTCGCTTGGTTCCGGCGTTGCGGTTGGCGCGGGCGTAAAGAGCACCCACTCCTGCGTGTCGCATTGCCCGGCTTTGCTCTCACCGCGCGCAAGCACGCGGCCATCCGCCGTTACGCCGACAACGTGCGTCGTGCAGGCGGAGATGGCGACGATGTTCGTCCAGTCCGATACATCCGGCAGGTGCGCATACGAGAATGCAACCGCGTGCACGCGGCCACCGTCGTCGAGCGCATAGAGTCCGTTTGACGTACAGTCAATCGCGAGAATGCTGGACAGAGCGGAAACGTCAAGCCCGTTGCTGACGACGGTTCCGTCCGCCTTCAGCCCCGCGCTGTTCGCGGTTGCCGCGTCAAACGAAACGAGGTCATAGTAGTCGCTGGTGACGAGTTCGGTGCGGGTCGAAAGCGGCTGTCCATTTTCCATGACGCCGCAGAGTACATAGTCGCCGATGGACAGCGTAGCGATGTCCCGCCATGCAAGCGTGTTCCAGGTTTGATAGCCGGTGTTCAGCAGTTGCCCGCTTTTCGTGATTCCAACCGTATTATAGGCGCCCGCATAGATGGCGGCGACGTTCTGCCACTTTTTCACGTTGCATTGCCCATAGGCGTTCGATCCGGTCGCAACGACCGTACCGTCCGTTCGCAGTCCAACGGAGTGATACGCGCCCGCCGCAACCGCGACAATGTCCGTCCATTCAGCGGTGTTGCACTGTCCGAATTCGTTTGACCCCGCGGCAAGCACGGCTCCTGCTTCTGTCCGCGCGAGCGTATGCTGGTACCCGGTCGCGATCATCGCAGTCGGCAGCGCTTCCCGCTCGGATTTGAGCCGCGCGCGTTCCTGCAGCTGTTCGTTCGACAAGCCAACTAATAGCGACACGAGATCCCCGGCTCCCTCGTTCTCCGAGAGCGCGGCGGCTGCGCGCTTTGCGTACGTTTCTGCGTCGGAGTAGCTCCCGAGCGCGTAAAACAAACGCATCGCTTCGTCGAAATAGCCGTAGTCGAACCGTTCCATCGCGTAGGAATAGGTGCATGCTTCGCTGCGCGCAATGGCGTCCTGATAATCGCCGAGCTTTGCGTAGGTTTCGCTCGCCTCCAGATAGTCCCCGTCCGCTTCGTAGAGCTGCGCGAGGGCGTATCCGGTGCGACGCAGCGCGTCCTCGGCGCCCGGGTAGTCCCCCGCCGCCTCATAGAACGCAACGGCCTCGCTGAGACTTCCTTTGCGTTCCATCGATCGACCGCAGGAATAATAGTTTCGTTCTAACAGGCTTTTCTGCGTGTCGGCATCGGAGAGCGTCAGCGTGATCTGCTCCGCCTTCTGATAGTTCTCCTGCTGAATCAATAAAATGACGTAGGCCTGCTTCAGCGAACCGACATTATAATAGGCCAGTATTCCAAGCAAGACCAAAGCCAAAAGCGCGATGGCGGAGCCTGCCAGCGCACGCCGAAGAAACCGGCGATCTCCCGCGCCAACGGAGGACCCGACCGGATCGCCGGACTTCCGCCAGATCAGCGTGGTGTTCGCGCGTTCTTCGGTTTGACGAATAATTTCGTGTTTCGCTTGCTTTTGCTCTTCCATATCAGTTGATGTTAAATGGCATTGCCTTGTTGAGATAGTTCGTGCCGATTCCGTTCGCTTCTGAAAGCACAATGTAGATATCGTGGATGTTGCAGCGTTGGATGTATTCCTTCACGCCAGCCGCTGCGGCTTCGCGCGAATAATATGCGTCCCGAAAATCGACAAGATACACCCCGTCGTAATACGGCAGGAAAAATGGCGCAATCGAATTGCCAAAGGAATCGCATACGAGCAGCATATTGCGCCCGGTGTGATAGCCGCCCTCGATCAGACGATATGGCCCGTTCGTTCCGCCGAGGAAGACGAGATAGTTCTTTTGCGCGTCGTCAATCACCGGTAACTCGCCCTTCTTGTAGGCGTTTGAAACGCGATATGCCTTCGCGGGCAGCAACGGATAGAACACCTCGATCGAGTCGACGAGCTCCTTCAACTTTGCATTTCTGCCGTGCAGGTAGATGGAGCCGAGATACCCTTCGATCGTCTGCTCGCGATAATCCGATAAAGGAACTGTCTGGTAGCCTCTTGCCTGAAGCATCGCGTCTGCCGCGAGATATGCCCCGCGTGCTGTCCAGTGGTGGTCTGTGCGGAAATAGACGTACTCTCCGCCCAGAATCGGCTGGCGGAAGATGTCGTATGCGGAAAACACGGAGACATTCTTCGATACGAGCGATTTCAGCAGTGGTTCAACATCGCTCGACCAGTCGCTCTGGGTATCGGTATGCATCGCGAATAGGTTCACCGTCTGCGAACGGGGCGCGAAGAGCACGCTGACCGTACCCCCCTCCGGTAACAAGGCCGCATAGGCGTTCAGTGTGTCTGCCGCCTTTTGAATGTTTTCGCGCGAGTAGGTCAGCAACGCCGTCTTAGTTCCATCGCGATTGTCCAGCCAAACGCTCGCGGTATCGCCGGACACCACATCGTTTGTGTTTGTCTGCTCGAGCTCGGTCTCCTGCTCCGGTTGCAGAGTTGTCTGATCCGTTTGCGCGGACTCGGCAATATTCGGATTCTCGTTTTGTGTCTCATCCGTTGGCCGCTGCAATGGGGCAAACGCTTCCTCTCCGTCCTCCTTGAGCAGTTCGTCTACCGTCAGCGCAGAGAACAGGTGCTTGGTGGAGTTCGCCGCGTCGACAATCTCGTTTCGCAGAAAGAATTGATCACAGAGAAAGTCCTCAAACGCTTCGCTGAATCCGCCATTTTGAAACAGGCTCCAAGTCAACGTCGGGAACCCGGCGAGCGTTCGATTCTCCGCCTCGGATACCACGGGCGTCTTGTTTGTAAACAGCAGCAGGCAGACGCCGAGCGCGCCGCAGAGAATTAACCACCAGAGTGTCACGAGAAATGTCAGTTTTCGACGCATCGCCTGCCTCCTTTCCGAAACGAGTTAAAAACGAAAATAAAGAAACGGATTGTAGCTATCCGAAACCAGCATCAGAATGCTGAGCACCACGCCCGCCGTCAGCAGCAGAGTGGAACCAAGATGCACTGTGCGCTGCAACCGTAGCCGATGGTTCATGGCTCGTTCCAGCGTCGGCAGAATCGGCAGGCAAAGCACGGCGGCGAGCAGCGGGAACACAGTATAGGTTCGAATGGCGTAGAGCGTCTGTTCGTCCAACCAACCGACGAACTGCGGCGCTCCTGCCTGCAGGGACACGCCGAGCATGGCGAGCATTTGGCTGGCGCAGCGCGAAAGATCCGTTTGATAAAACAGTGCCCAACCAAACAACACCGCAATCAGCGTCAGCACAACTCCAACCGCGCGCGGCGTATGCTTGACTGTGCGTTTGAATGCGCCGTGCTCCAGCGCGATCAACACGCCGTAATACAGCCCCCAGAGCACAAAATTCCAGCTTGCGCCATGCCATAAACCCGTCAGCGTCCAAACGAGGAGCAGATTCAGCGTGGTGCGGTGCGCGCCTTTGCGGCTGCCGCCGAGCGGGAAATAGACATACTCGCGAAAGAACCGTCCCAGCGAAATATGCCATCTGCGCCAGAATTCGGACACCGAGCGGGCGATGTATGGATAGTTGAAGTTCTCCTGATACCGAAATCCGAGCACGCGCCCAAGCCCAATCGCCATATCGGAATACGCGGAGAAGTCGAAGTAAATCTGCATCGCAAAGACCGCGCTGGTGAGCCAGCCTGCCGCGACGGATGCGCCCGCCTCCGGCAGCGCGACGAGCATTTCGCCCAACATGTTGGCTAGCAGAACTTTTTTACATAGTCCCAGCGCGAAGCGTCGCATCCCGCCGGAGAAGTCGTCCAGCGTGGTTTGGCGAGACTGAAGCTCGTACTCAATGTCGGCATACTGCACGATCGGGCCCGCGATAAGCTGCGGAAAACACGAAACATAGAGCAGCAACAACGCATAGTTCTTCTGGACGCGAACGTTTCCGCGATAGGCGTCCACCGCGTATGAGAGCGCCTGAAAGGTAAAGAACGAAATGCCAATCGGCAGCCGCGGCGTTTGCAGCACAGCGGAACTGCCAAACAAGGCGAATAGTTGATTTGCGAAAAACGCCGAGTATTTGAAGTAGATCAGTCCGGTGAGCGAAAGAAGTATCGTCAGAATCAGCAGGGCCTTCTTTGCTGCGGCGCTCTTCGCCGCGCTGAACGCGAGCGTTCCCGCATAGACAATCAACGTAACGCCAGCCATGACGAGCACGAACACCGGCTCGCCCCAAGCGTAGAAAAGCAGCGAGCCAATCAACAAGACTACGTTGCGCCAGCGGATATCTCGGCAGGCAAAATAGACCGCGAGCATGAGCGGTAAAAACAGCAGCAAGAATGTCAGGCTCGAAAATACCATGGTGGTATTATAGCACAAAAGCGCTCGAATCGTGTTGACTAAGGCGTAACACAATAGACGGTCAAATGTGTATTTATGGTATAATGATCTGAATGTTCAAAAATGGGAGACGGATGATACAGATGAAACAAAAACGCCGAAAAACACTCTTTTTCATTTTATTTGGCGCACTCATCGTTCTGATGATTTTTATAGGTCTTGCAATCTATGGTGCCTCTCAAACCAGGAAACTATCTGCGCTATCGTTTCAGGATTGCCTGAACTATACGCTTAAGGACTCCAAAGACGCGGTCGTATCCGTAGGCGTCATTCGCGACGGGCAGAGCAACGTTCGTGTGTATGGAGAAAACGCAACGATAGTTTCCGATGAACAGCAGTTGTTTGAAATCGGCTCGCTGACAAAAACCATCACCGCGGCTCTCGTACAGCGGGCGATTGACGAAGGTTTACTGCATCGTTCGGACACGATCGGTTCGGTACTCAATCTGCCAAATCTGCGCAATAATCCCACACTGGAACAGCTCCTGACGCATCGCTCCGGCTACGCGGGTTACTATTTTGTCCCGCCGATGACCAACAATTTCTTTTCCGGACGCAACAGCTTTTACGGCATATCGCGTGATTCGGTTCGTGCTCGATTGGAGACCATCCGGCTATCGCAGAAGGAGTACCCCTTCTCCTATTCAAACTTCGGATACGCTGTTCTCGGCCTTGCGTTGGAGCAGGTGTATCAAACGGATTACACCAGCCTGGTCAACAACTTTGTGCAAAATGATCTGGGTATGCCACATACGCATATCTCGAACGATCAAACCGAATTATCCAACGGCTGGGATTGGTCAGCGGATGACGCCTATCTCTCCGCAGGCGCGCTGGTTTCGACGATGGACGATATGCTGATCTACGCCGATCACTTGCTAAAAGGCGATCCTGCCGTACTCAAGAAAGTCTGTGAACCGATTTCAATCATTAATGCTACTAATAACCGTTATGCTAGTTCCGGTTTGCGAATGGATTCCATCGGGTCGGCATGGATCCTCGACGAGCAAAATGGAATCGTCTGGCACAATGGCGGAACGGGACACTACTCGTGCTATCTTGGGTTCGACCCACAGCGGCAGATCGCGGTTGTCGTTCTAACCAATCTAGCCCCGAATTACCGCATTCCGGCTACCATCCTTGGCGCAAAACTCCTGTTGGAGTTACAGGCGAATGAGCAGAACGAATCATACTTACCCTGAAAGAGAAAACACTTTGAAGCAAGGCAATTTGAAGAAACAAATCCCAAATCTATTGACGTTCGCGCGAATGCTCTTCGCGCTCGCGCTACTTTTGTTTCGTCCGCTTTCCGTTTGGTTCTTCGTGCTCTATCTGCTTGCGTGCCTGAGCGATCTGCTCGATGGATTCTTTGCGCGGCGCTTTCACGCGGAAAGCAACTTCGGCGCGCGGCTCGACAGCGCGGCGGACTTTCTGCTCTGCGTCGTGCTGCTGATCCTCTTTCTCCCCCACTATCATTGGCCTCTTTGGATCGTTCTATGGATTGCCGTTATCGGATTAGCTCGTGTTGTGGCTGCGCTGACTTGCTTTATTCGGTTCCGAACGTTCGCGTTTCTACACACCTACTCAAACAAAGCGACGGGAATCCTGCTTGTGCTGTTTCCCGTTTTTCTCTGGTTGATGGGGTTGAATATCTCCGCAACGCTGTTGTGCTCGATTGCCAGCCTCTCCGCGTTTGAGGAACTACTGTTGCAGCTAACGTCAAATACGCTCGATCTGAATCGAGAAAGCATATTCATCAAAGCAAAAACCCCGAACATCCAATAACGGAGTTCGGGGTTTCTTTTTGATGTTGAAGGTTAGTTCAGATCGATCAGTTTGGCTTTGACGCCGTCGAGGCCGTTGAGTTCCTTCACGAGCTGTTCGATTTCATCCTTTTCGCCGTAGGGCTGGAGGATGATCAGTCCATCCGTCGCGCAGAGGTCTTCGCTGACTTCGTGCAGGCCTAGACGCGCCTTGATCTTGCAGCCGTTCTTGGTCAGCACCTGCTGAAAGCTGGAGGCGTTGCTCACACGGTTGTCCATTCGCACGCCGATGACATAGTAGTAAGACATGGGTATCTCCTCCTCTGTTTACTGTTCTGGATTCGATGTAATGTTGCTATACCTGAATGTTAACGTAAGAATCCTATGAATGCAAGTATGTAGAACGAGTTCCATCAAATGATAAACTCCATTACGAGATTCGCAAGTAGCCACATACCGGTATTCAATGCGCAAAAGCAAACAAACAGTTGGACAAACTCTTTACCGACAGTCTTTTTCAAGATGAATGCCGACGGAAACTGCAAACTCGCGTAGAACAAACCATAGACTACATAGTAAGCGGCAAGTTCAAAATACGCTTTCGCGTAAGCGATGCCCCACTCACTGTGCACTCTGCTGAGCGGGCTGGGAAAAATAGAAGTAAAATACAGCATGCCAAGTGTTGAAACGACCATTGCAATTTCGGATACCAAAACGAGCGCGAAACCGATCCCGATCAGACTATGGTTTCTTGTTTGAATCTCCTGCAAGGAAGTTTTGCAGATGCTTTTCGCAAGATACAGCGATGCAAAACAAAAACCAATGATGACAGCGAATGCAATCAACGAATACGGTGGGATAATTAAGAACAGCACACGAAATCCATGCAGCATCCGACTCTATCTCCCGTAATATATTCACTCCAACTCAATCGTTCCCGGGGGATTACTTCAACGAATTACTGCTTGGTGCCTTTGTTTAAAAATGGTTTTGCGACTTTCTCATTGAAAAACGCGATAAGCGGTCCCATGAAAAAGGCGGTGATGATCGTCCCGATGCCTGCGATGGTTGGGATGGCCGACGGCTTTCCGCCCGCGATCAAGAAGATGCCGACGCCCGCTGCGACGCAGACAATATCGGTGCAGATGCGCACGTACTGGAACTTGCCTTTTTTCCAGGTGTTGGAGATGATCAGTGCCACTGCGTCATAGGTGGACACTCCCAGATCGGCGGTCATATAAAACGCCGAACCGAAGCAAATGATCACGATGCCGACAAGCAAACAACATGCACGGAAGAGAAGCGAAGGCGCTACGATTACCGTCTGAAGAAAGGCAAAAGTGAACTGCGTGATATAGCCCAGCAGAAAGAGATTGATGAAGGTCGCAATACCGATGTAATGTCTGTCGAAAATGAGAGCAAACAACAGCAGCACCACATTGACAATTACGTAGAGCGTGCCAAATGGGATCGGTATGAGGGCGTCTAGACCGCTCATCAGCGATTGAAAAGGGTCCACGCCAAGCGCCGCTATCTTAAAAATACCTACACTGATTGCGCAAATAATCACGCCGAAAAGCGACATACCGATTCGTCTTGTTTTCATGTTTTTCGGCTCCTTGCTTATTGTACAGGTTATTCCCACTCAATCGTTCCCGGGGGTTTGCTCGTGATGTCGTAGACCACGCGATTGACGTGCGGCACCTCGCCAATGATTCGCTCACTGATGCGCCGCAGCACGGGATACGGAATCTCCGCCCATTCTACGGTCATCGCGTCCGTGGACGTGACCGCGCGGACGCCGATGATATAATCGTACGTACGCAGATCGCCCATAACGCCGACCGTACGCATGCCGGTGAACACGGTAAAGTATTGCCAGATGGCTTCCGCCAGACCCGCTTTCTTGATCTCGTCGCGGAAGATATAGTCGCTTCGGCGAAGAATCTGGAGCTTCTCCTCCGTTACGTCGCCGAGTACGCGAATCGCAAGTCCCGGACCGGGGAACGGCTGCCGCCACACGAGCTCATGCGGAATGCCGAGCGACTCGCCGAGCGCGCGCACCTCGTCTTTAAACAGCATGCGAAGCGGCTCAACAAGCCCGACAAAACCGATGTCCTTCGGCAGGCCGCCGACGTTGTGGTGGCTTTTAATCGTGCTTGCGCTGCTCGTTCCGCTTTCGATGACATCCGGATAGATCGTGCCCTGCAGCAGGAATTCCCCGCCGCCGAGCTTCTTGGACTCTTCCTCGAACACGCGAATGAACTCTTCGCCGATGATCTTGCGCTTACGTTCCGGCTCAACGACACCCGCGAGCTTTGAAAGGAACCGATCCTTCGCGTCGACCTTGATGATATTGAGCGCGAGCGTATCGTGGTAGACGCGCATGACCTCTTCCGCTTCGTTCTCGCGCAGCAGGCCGTGGTCAACAAAGATGCAGGTCAGTTGCTCGCCGACCGCCTCGTGCACCAGAACACTCGCTACGGACGAATCGACGCCGCCGGAGAGTGCGCCGATCACGCGCTTGTCCCCCACCTGCGCACGAATCTGCGCAATGAGCTCGTCCTTCAGGTTTGCGGCGCTGTAGTCGCAGCGAAGCTGACAGATCTCGCGCAGGAAGTTTTCAAAGAGTTTTTGACCGTTCACGGTATGCGTGACTTCCGCGTGAAACTGAATGCCATAGAGCTTTCGCGCCTCGTTCGCAAACGCGGCGACCGGGCACGCATCCGTGGAAGCGATTGCGGTAAAGCCCGCGGGCGCTTTCGTGACGGAATCGTTGTGGTTCATCCAAACGACGTCGCCCATGCCGCGAAACAGCGGATGCGGTTGGAACCTGATTTTCGTATGCCCATACTCCCGAACATCCGCCGACGCAATTTCCCCGCCGAATACTTTGGCGAGGTACTGCATTCCATAGCAGATGCCGAGCACCGGAACGCCGAGCGTAAAGATCGCGTTGTCGCAGGCCTTCGCGCCTTCGACATAGGCGCTGTCCGGCCCGCCGGTGAGGATAATCGCGCTGAGCGACTCCCCCTGAATACGGTCTAGCGGCGCATCATGCGGAATCAGCTCACTGTATACGCCTGCTTCGCGAACCCTGCGGGCAATTAGTTGATTATACTGCCCGCCAAAGTCCAAAACTACGACCCGTTCGCGCATTCGTTACTCCCCCCGAAAGACAATTCCGGTTTCATTCGCGCTTTCGACAATCGCGAGCGACTCCAGATGGATTCCCGCGTCGCGGATCTTCTGCCCGCCGGGCTGGAATCCCTTCTCAATTGCAACGCCAATGCCGAGCAGTTCCGCGCCGGATTCCTGAACGATTTCAACGAGTCCGCGCAGCGCTTCGCCGTTAGCGAGAAAATCATCGATGATCAGCACCTTGTCGGTCGCCTTCAGCCACTGGCTGGAGACGATGAGGGTTACTTGCTTTTTATAGGTATAGGAGTAGATTTCGCTCTTGTAGAGACCGCCTTCGATGTTGTCCGACTTTGCTTTCTTCGCGAACACGAGCGGAACACCAAACTCTTCCGCGCAGATTGTCGCAAGCGCGATGCCGGATGCCTCAACCGTAAGAACCAGCGTTAACCCCGTTAAATCAAAACGGCTTTTGAATTCCTTTGCCATGCTGCGCATCAGCGCTGTATCCACACGGTGGTTCAAAAAGCCGTCTACCTTTATGATGTTGCCCGGAAGCACACGCCCCTCGGTGCGAATGCGGTCTTGAAACTGTTTCATGCTGCACCAACTCCCATCTCTTCGAATATTTCGTTCATTATCGCGCAAAACAGCGCACGAATCAAGCGAATTCTGTAATTTGTTACAGTTGCGGCTCAAACACCCCGCTAATTACACAGAAAACGAAAACGCCGCAGGGTTCCCCTTGCGGCGTATATCGGATATCGAGCTTAGTTGAGCGAATCCTTCAGAGCTTTGCCAGCCTTGAACGTCGGCAGCTTGGAAGCCGGAATGTCGATTTCCTTGCGCGTCTGCGGATTGTGGCCTTTGCGAGCGGGACGAACCTTCGCTTCAAAGGTGCCGAAACCAACGATGGAAACCTTCTCGCCAGCCTTCAGAGACTCTTCGATCGAGCCCAGAAACGCGGTGACAGCCTTCTCTGCATCTTTCTTTGAGAGTTCGCTTTTCTCCGCGACGGCCGCGATTAAATCGGTTTTATTCATTGTTTATCTTCCTCCATGAATTTTTGGTTGCTGGAATATTGTATCAATCTTCCGGTCGATTGGCAAGCAATAAATTGTGAATTATTCCCTAATTACGGTCTTTTTTCGCCTTTTCCCACAATTTATCCTGTTCTTCGAAGGTCAGGTCTTTCAGGGAACGTCCCTGTTGCTGCGCGAAATTTTCCATCTGTTCAAAGCGGGAAACGAATTTGTCCGTCGCGTGCATCAGCAAAAATTCCGGTTCCAATTTGAGCAATCTAGCTACATTGACCACCGCAAACAGCAGATCGCCCATCTCTTCTTCAATGTTGCTGTTCTGCTCCATGGCGAGGCGTAGTTCCTCGGTCTCTTCGCCGATCTTATAGAACGCATCCTGTGCGCTGTTCCAATCGAACCCGACGTCCGCCGCTTTCTTCTGCACCTTGCGGCTGCGCAATAGCGCCGGAAAGCTCTTTGGAACGCTTCGAAGCACCTCGGTTTGGGTTTGCTGGTTGCGCTGAGCCATTTTAAGCGCATCCCAGTTTTTCAGCACCTCGTCCGAACCACCGACGCGAACCGTGCCAAACACATGCGGGTGACGATAGATCAGCTTTTCGACCAAGTCCGTGCAGGCATCCCGCGCGGTAAAGGCGCATTGCTCCTCGCCGATGGCCGCGTGCAGCGCAAACTGTAGCAGCACGTCTCCCATCTCCTCGCAGATGTGCGCGTCGTCCGCTTCGTCGATTGCGTCAATCAGCTCGTAGCACTCCTCAAGCAGCGCGTTCTTGAGCGAAGCATGCGTCTGCTCACGATCCCAGGGGCAGCCGTTCGGCGCGCGCAGACGGCGGACAATCCGCATCACGTCCTCAAAATCGTGCCGCGAGCGCTGCTCGTATGTGCAGGACGGCACGTAAAGCACGCAGGTCGCGTCATAGCTCTTTTGGCGATCCAGCTCGCAGAGTTTGATGTCGCGAGCGGAGTATACGCCGCTTGGCTGAATCGAAGCGAAAGACACCGTCCATTCGTCCGGAAAGTACTCGCTGAAAAATAGTTTTGCCTCCCCGGCAATCCGCGCGGAATCGATCTCCTCCAGTGTGTAACTCTGCTCCGGGTCAAGCCCCTGCGGTAGATCGTGCGCGGAAATAGCGATGGAACGTGCGCGATTCGGGAACGCAACGTCCCCCACTGATAGGTGAGGCAGTACCTGAACGGTTGTATCGCTCTGTTTCGCCACAGAAAGAATTGCGGGCAGTTGGCTGTTTTGAATGTAACCGGTCGCAACATAGACGCAGTCCCCCGCGCCGCAAAGACGCGCTGCAATCGATTGGTTGAGCGTGTCGAAATCCTCAGCGGACTCGTAGAGATCGTCCATGGTATCAAACTGGTAACCCAGCGCAAGAATTGCGTTTGCGGTCGGATGTTTCTGTGTCTGTAGAAAGAGCCGCGCGGCCTGTGACAGCGCTATTTGCTGCGTAACGGTCATCGCGCTCGGCGCGGGGATTAGAGCAATTGTAATCATCGACATATCGTTCCTCGTTGCGTCAGCGGCGTCCAAATTGGAGTCTGGCGAGGATCGACCCGCCGGGGATGAACGCGAGGTCCTCTTCCGAGAACATCCGCATCCAGAGCACGCAGATTAAATACAACCCAGCGCCTACGACAATTGCGCCCGCGGTGGCAACCGCGTTGGAGTGGATTTTGGAATAGACGAACGCATAGGAGAAATATGCTGCTGCGCCCATAATCAGCGCGGCGACAAGCGGCTTGATAAATGTGTCCAGCACATTGAGTTTTAGTTTCGTGTAACGAATCAGATAGATTGCGTCCAGGATTCCGGCGACCGTATAGCACGCGGCTGTGGAGATGGCGGCGCCCTGAATTTCGATGTTGGGGTTGTGCATGAGCGTCAGCATGAGCACCACCTTCACGATGCCCCCGATGAACAGGTTGATCACGGGGATCTGCTGCTTGCCCACGCCCTGCAGAATGCCGGTTAGCGTCTGCACGAGGGAGAGAAAGATCACGCCGATGGCGGAGGTGCGCATGAGCGCGCTGGCGATCTCGAGTCGCTGCGCATCGATGCTGTAAAGCAGGTCGATCACCGGCGCGGAGAGCGCAAATAACCCCACCGCACAGGGAATGCCGATGAACATCGCGAGCTTAATGCCCATGGCGGACACGGAGTGAATCGCCTTCTGGTCGTTCGACGTCCGCGCAGCGGAGATCGCCGGAACGAGGCTCATTGCCAGCGCAATGGTCAGCACGGCGGGCATGTTGATGATATTCGTTACGTTGCTGCGCAGCGCGACGTAGCGCATGGAAGCCGCCGCATCCGAGAAACCAATCTCCAACAGTGTACGCTTGATGAGCGAAGCATCCACAATACCGGTAATCGGCATAATCGACGCGCCAATGGTAACGGGAATCGCAATGGCGAGTAATCCGCGAATAATCCCCTTCCCATCGGAGACGTCCTCGCCTGGAATTGCCTGTAGCTCGATGTCGCGTTTGCGCGTCAGATAGAACACGCCAACCACGATCAATGCCAGCAGTTCAGAGAGCGTTACACCAGCTACGGCGCCCATAGCGCCGTACTCGATCCCGCGGGGCATCCATTTTGCCGCAAGATACAGGCCGATTGCGAGCTTGCCCGCCTGTTCCGCGAGCTGGGACATCGCCGTGCCGGTCATCTTTTGTAGACCTTGCAGATACCCGCGATAGGAACACATGACGGAGACGATCAGCAGCGCGGGAGACATCACCCGAAACGACGGCGCGGCCAGCGGGCCGACGGTCGTTCGTGCCAGAAAGTCCGCGCCAAAGAACATGAGCGCGGTTGTCGCAACGCCGATGGACAGCAGAAGCACCTGCGACTTGCGGAAGACCCGCTTTGCGCCGAATACATCCCCTACCGCCATGCGCTCCGCGACCATGCGCGAAATCGCCGTCGGCAGACCGGCGGAGCTGATGACAAGCAGCGTCGAGTAATACGGATACACCGCCTCGTAATACTGCATGCCGTCGCCCAGCATGTTGTACAGCGGAATGCGGAAAAACGCGCCGATGATCTTGCAGAGCAAGCCCGCGACGCCTAAGATAACCGCACCTTTTACAAATGTCTTTTTATCGTTTTTCGCCATGCAATACCTGTTCGTTCGGCGCCCAATCATCGCGCCGGAGACGTTCTTCTTCGTTTTGATCCGTGTATCTGGAATACACTGCGGTATTATACCATTATTTTCGCGGGAACACCATTCTTTCACAATGGATTGGCATTTGCGTTACTCCGGTGCATCTCGACAAATAAAACCCGCGTTGGTATAATGGGTCTATTAAATACGGAGGTAATTGCGATGGGCTTGTTATCCGCAGCCACCGGCGCAATCAGCGGCGCGCTGGCCGATCAATGGAGAGAGTACTTTTACTGTGAAGCGTTGAGCACGGATGTTCTCGTCAGCAAGGGATATAAACGCGTCAACGAGAAACGCAGTTCCAACACCAAGGCTTCCGACAACATTATTTCGAATGGTTCGATCGTCGCGGTCAACGACGGTCAGTTCATGATGATTGTGGAGCAGGGTAAGGTCGTGGATTTCACCGCCGAACCCGGCGAGTTCATCTACGACACCTCGACGGAACCGTCGCTTTTCTACGGCGGATTCGGCAAGGGGCTGTTAGAATCGCTCAAGATCATCGGCCGCCGCTTCACCTTTGGCGGCGACACGGCAAAAGATCAACGCGTATATTTCTTCAACACGAAGGAGATCATCGGCAACAAGTACGGTACGTCCAATCCGGTCCCGTTCCGCGTGGTCGACAAGAACATTGGCCTCGACATCGACATCGCGATTCGCTGCTATGGCGAATACTCCTACAAGTTCGTCGATCCGGTGCTGTTCTACAAGAACATCTGCGGCAACGTGGAGAGCGAATACCGCCGCGACGAAATCGACAGTCAGCTCAAGAGTGAGCTCATGACCGCGCTCCAGCCTGCGTTTGCTAAGATCAGCGAGCTCGGCGTTCGCTACAGCGCGCTGCCCGGTCACGCGCAGGAGATTGCCAATGCACTCAACCAGGTGCTGTCTGCGCAGTGGAAAGACCTGCGCGGCATTGCGGTGTCCTCGTTTGGCGTCAGCTCCGTTACGGCCTCGGAAGAGGACGAGAACCGCATCAAGCAGCTCCAGCAGGCGGCGGTACTCAAAGATCCGACCATGGCGGCGGCGGTGCTCGCGAGCGCACAGGCGCAGGCGATGCAGGACGCGGCCAAGAACGAGAACGGCGCGTTTATGGCGTTTGCAGGCATGAACGCGGCGGCCAACACCGGCGGAATGAACGCGGCGCAGCTTTATGGCATGGGACAGCAAGCGCCCGCATCGGACACCTGGGTTTGTCCGAAATGCAATCACCCCGGTAATGCTGGAAAATTCTGTAGCAACTGCGGCGAGTCGAAGCCCGAGGCGGGCGGCTGGACCTGCGCAAAGTGCGGCCAGACCGGCAACACCGGCAAGTTCTGCGGCAACTGCGGAGCGGCAAAGCCGTAAGAGTCTGTAAAATAAAAGCTGCTTCCAAAAGGAGGCAGCTTTTTTATATTCAATATAAAACAAAAAACCATCCGTTGGATGGTCTTTTGTTTTGGCAGGGGCACTAGGACTCTTCGCTTCGCCTGCGAACAGCTTGCGCTCCGCGCGGCGCTGTTTCGCGGCGGCGCTCCCCTGCCGCTAAAAACACCGCACAGCGGTGTTTTCTATACGCGGCTTCGAGTCCTACTGAATCAAGCAAAATAAAAAACCATCCGTTGGATGGTTTTTTATTTTGGCAGGGGCACTAGGACTCGAACCCAGAAGAACGGTTTTGGAGACCGCTATGTTACCATTACATCATGCCCCTATGGATGCGGAGATTCGGTTTTCGAAAGCCCGCAAGCAGTATTGTAAAGGAAATCGAATGAAATTGCAAGCAATTTTCCGGTAAAAGAATCCTGAAAACTTCAGCCGTAGAGCTGTCGCTGACAGAGAGTTTCTTATAGAGAATCCCGAATGCTGTCGATTGCTTCCAGTACGGTATCCATCGCCGAATGCTTTGGCGCAAACCCAAGTAATTCTTTCGCTTTCGCCATGGAGGCCATCGGCGAGTGATCAATGTGCTCGACGGAATCCGCGACGTGCTCCGTTGGAATTCGATTCAGGAACTCCGAATAAGGAACGAATACTTCCGCAGGCGTTTGACCAAAATGGCGATATGCGCCCTCCGCAAACCCAAACAGGGTTAACGCCGTTTCGCAGACGCTATGGAACGATTCGCCAATGGAGCGATCATTGTTCAGGCAGGCCAGCGCCAGACGTGCAATGTCCTCGGAATGAACGTGATGCAGCGTTGCCTGCCCGTGCTCCGGCAGCAGGATCGGCCTTCCGGCGATGATATCCCGAATCACCTGCGGGTCCCGGTTCCCCAGCGGCCCAACCGGCATCCATCCGCTTCCGCAGATGTGCCCCGGATGCAATATGGTCACGCGCAGGCCGTTGATTCGATGTTCGTTCAGCAGATACCGTTCAATCTCAATCTTACCGCGTCCGTAATCGTCAGTGGCGGTTCGGGGATGCGCCTCCGTCACCGGAACCTCCAGCTTTTGATCGTAAATCCAAATGCTGCCGATGCTGATGAGCCGAACATGTTCCGCGATTCCCTCTGCGCGAAGACAGTCTACCAACGTGCTGGCGTCCGCGGCGGTATAGGGGACCAAGTCACAGATGACGTCCAGTTTTAACCCTGCGGCGATTGCAACTCCTTCGTCGCGCGAACAGTACACATGCTCAACGTTCTGCCACTCCGTCCAGCGCGCGGTATAGGGTGCGCGATTGCCGCGCGACATTGCAACCACGTCGTAGCCAGCCCGAACCAACTCCGGCACCAGATACGACCCGATGTGGCCGGTTGCGCCAATGACGACCGCTTTCGGCATGTTTCGCCCCTCCTATCGCTACTTCGAATTTCGAATTACACGAATTGAACGATATAGTCCCGCAGATTCTGATACGCGATTCGATACATCTTCTCCTGCGAGAATCCGCGTTTCTCGAGCGCGGCAAACAGCGCGGGAAAATCGCGGCTCGTGCGCAGATCGCGCGGGTATTGCTGCATGCCGTCAAAATCCGACCCAATTGCGCAGCAGCCATCGCCGCCGATCTCCACCACATGACAAATATGATCCGCAATGTCCTCAATGCAGGCATCACTGCGCTTGGTGAGCTGCTGATAGTAAAAATTTACGCCAACGGTTCCGCCCTGCGCGGCGATTTCACGAATCAACTCGTCCGGCAGCGAACGCGGATGCTCGTGTACCGCGCGCGCGTTGGAGTGCGACGCAAATATAGGCCGTGTTGTCCTCGCGAGTACCTGCTCGATTCCACGGTCGCTCAGATGCGACACGTCAATCGCAACGCCGAGTGCGCACATTTCGTCGATGATGTCTTTCCCAACTGCGGTCAAACCCTTGTTTCCGCGTCCCATGGCCGCTCCCGCGAGCTCGTTGTTCTCGTTCCAGGTCAGGGTCATGGCGCGAATTCCGAGCTTGTAGAGCACGCGAAGCACGGCCATACTGCCGTCCACCGCTTCCCCGCCTTCGAGCGAAAGCAACGTGGCGATCTTGCCGCTTTCCGGCGTGAATTCGCGCGTAAAGGGAACCAACTCCGGATTTGCGTCCAGCATGCGGTTGTAGGCGTCAATCATCGCGATGCATTGATGCAGCGGCGGCGTTTGCAGCGTGGTGTCAATCCAGCAGGCAAAGAACTGCAACGCGACGCCGCCTTTCAGCAGCCCATCCAAATGGATGGATTGATCGCGCTTCGGCTGCCTCAGATGGTAGCCGGATTGAACCGCGCCGTATAGAAAATCGCAGTGACCGTCCGCAACAGGAAACATGCGTGCCTCCATTCTCGATTAGAACAAGAGATTATAACAAGAGATTTGATGTTGCTTTACTGATGAGATTGATCGGATTGCAAGAAACGGGGCATGGTTGTTCCCCATGCCCCGTTGAACGCTTGCGTTATTTCGCGTAGTCGACCGTTCTGGTCTCGCGGATGACGCTGACCTTGATCTGGCCAGGGTATTCCAGTTCGGCTTCGATTCGCTTGGCAATGTCCTTTGCCAGAACAACTGCGTCGTTGTCGTTCACGCGATCCGGCTTGACGATGATGCGAATTTCGCGACCGGCCTGAATGGCATAGGACGTGTCCACGCCTTCAAAGGAGTTCGCAATCTCTTCGAGCTTCTCAAGACGCTTGATGTAGCTCTCGAGCGTTTCGCGTCTTGCGCCGGGGCGAGCCGCGGAAATCGCGTCCGCCGCCTGCACGAGAATTGCTTCAATCGTCTGCGGTTCCACGTCGCCGTGGTGCGCCGCGATGGCGTGAATAATCGCGTTGTTCTCGCGGAACTTCTTGGCAAGGTCTGCGCCAATCTGCGTGTGCGGCCCTTCGATTTCGTGGTCGATGGACTTGCCGATGTCGTGCAGAAGGCCGGCTCTCTTTGCCAGCGCAACGTTCGCGCCGAGTTCGGCCGCCATAATGCCCGCCAGATGCGCAACCTCGATGGAATGCCGCAGCACGTTCTGGCCATAGCTCGTACGGTACTTCATGCGACCGAGGTAGCGAACCAGTTCATGATGCAGGCCGTTGACGCCAACTTCCAGTACGGCGGCTTCGCCAGCCTCGCGGATCGTCGTGTCGACTTCCTTCTTCGCCTTTTCAACCATTTCCTCGATGCGCGCGGGATGAATGCGACCGTCGAGAATCAGCTTTTCGAGCGCGATTCGCGCGACTTCGCGGCGAACCGGATCGAATCCGGAGAGGATGACCGCTTCCGGCGTGTCGTCGATGATGAGGTCAACGCCCGTTGCCGTCTCCAGCGCGCGGATGTTGCGACCCTCGCGGCCGATGATGCGGCCCTTCATGTCGTCGTTTGGCAGCGGCACAACGGAGACCGTAACCTCCGCCACGTGATCTGCCGCGCAGCGCTGAATTGCCAGCGTAATGATGTTTCTTGCGCGCTTGTCGGCTTCTTCCTTCGTCTTGGACTCGATGTCCCGAATCAGGATGGCCGCTTCGTGTCTCGTTTCACGCTCCACGTTGGCAAGCAGCATGTTGCGTGCGTCTTCCATGGACAGTCCGGAGATCTTTTCCAGTTCGCGGATCTGCTGATCGTAGAGCGCGCGCATGGAAGTTTCCGCGTTCTCCAGTTCCGTCTCGCGGTTTGCAATTGCGGCTTCGCGCTTTTCGAGCGAATCCGACTTCTTGTCCAGGATCTCTTCCCGTTGAAAAATGCGCCTTTCGTTTCTCTGAATCTCTCCGCGGCGCTCGCGGTTTTCTCTTTCCGCTTCGGAGCGAATTTTAAATACTTCTTCTTTTGCCTCGAGAACCTTTTCTTTCTTGATCTCTTCGGCTTTGCGCTGAGCATCGTCATAAAGCTTTTTGACGGCATCCTCCGCCTTGGCGACCTTCGCTTCCGCGACATTGCGTCGATAGGCATATCCAACGAGGAAACCGGAGAGCAACGCGACAACGCCAATCACAGGGTATAACCACCACATATGATTTCTCCGATCTATAAAAAATGTAACCGCACATCTCTGCACGGTCACTTCATAACGTCTTCCACTTTTTGCCTTTGCTGCGTAGCACTTGCAACAACGAAACGATCTATTATGAACACACCATAAGAGTGCAGGATTACTCCAAAAAAGTATATATCAACATATGTTTTCCGTCAAGGAAAAAGACTATTTGTGGGGTGAAACAAGCGATTTCAACGCAAGATATGTATGATATTGAAAAAATCTTCTGTTCAAGTATACGAATTACTAAAACAGTGAAATCTGAGCAGACTTCTCCATGCCATCAAAACAACCGCAGCGTTCCATTGCCGAAATCACCCCGCTGTTCGCCTTCGTGATCGCGCGGAACTCGTCAATCGTGTGAAACACCTGCCCCTGGCGGTTTTCCGCGAGCGAAATTGCCGCGTTTCCGCCAACGCCGGGAATCGCGTTAAATGGCGGGCGGAGCGCGCCGTCCTCAATCAAGAACTTCGTCGCGTCGGACTTGTAGAGATCGACCAGTAGCAGTTCGATTCCGCGCATGTTCATCTCATACACCACTTCCAGAATGGTGATGATGTCTTTCGTTCGCCCCTTCTCCGAGTCGGTCATCTTCGCCGTGGAGCGCTCCAGCTCCTGAATCGTTTCCAGCACGCGCTCCGCTCCGCCTGCCGCGAGCGAAACGTCGAACAGATCTGCGCGCACGGTGAAATAAACGCTGTAGAACTCCAGCGGATAGTGCACTTTATAGTAGGCAACGCGAAAGCTCATCATCGTATACGCAACCGCATGCCCGCGTGGGAACATGTATTTGATCTTCTTGCAGGAGTCGATGTACCACGCGGGAATCTCGTTGTCGAGGAGCTTCTGCTCCATCTCCGGCTTGAGCCCCTTGCCCTTACGCACGGACTCCATGATCTTAAATGAGCTCGACGCATCGACGCCGTGCTGAATCAGATAGTTCATAATGTCGTCGCGCGTGCAGATGACCTCGTTGAGCTTAGCGATTTTGTTGATAACGAGCGGTTCCGCGTTGCCGAGCCAAACGTCCGTGCCGTGCGTAAGCCCCGAAATGCGAACCAGCTCCTCCATCGTCGTCGGCTGCGTCGCGTCCAGCACGCCGCGCACAAACCCGGTGCCGAATTCCGGCGTGCCGAGCGTGCCAACCTTGCAGTCGATGGCGGAAAGATCGACCTTGAGCGAGTCGCTCGCAATGTAGATGCGCATCGTGTCCGGGTCGTCCAGCGGAATGGTCACGGGGTCGAGACCGGTCAGATCCTGGAGCATGCGCAGCGCGGTCGGGTCGTCGTGCCCCAGAATGTCGAGCTTCACGAGGCGGTCGTCCATCGCGTGAAAGTCGAAATGCGTGGTGATGGTGTTTTTGTCTGACTTGTCCGCCGGATACTGAATCGGCGTATAGTCGAGGATGTCATCCTCCTTCGGTACGATGACGATGCCGCCAGGGTGCTGCCCCGTCGTGACCTTCACATCCTGACAGCCCTTGGCGATGCGTTCGCGTTCCGCGCGCCGAAACGTCTTACCCAACTTTTCTTCGAAAATACGAACGTACTCAAACGCCGTGCGCTCCGCAACGCCGCTGATGGTTCCCGCGCGAAACGCATGTCCGCGCCCGAACATTTCTTCGACGTATTTGTGCGCAACGGGCTGGTACTCGCCGGAGAAGTTCAGGTCGATATCCGGCGTCTTGTCGCCGTCGAATCCCAGAAACACCTCGAACGGAATGTCAAAGCCCGCTTTCTTATACTGCGTGCCGCAGATGGGGCAATTCTGATTTGGCATGTCGATGCCGCAGGCGTATGTCAGACGGTCGACGTTGAAGTCGCTGTGCTTACACTTCGGGCAGACATAGTGCGGCTGGAGCGGATTGACCTCTGTGATGCCGGACATGGTTGCGACGAACGATGAACCGACCGAACCACGGGAGCCTACGAGGTATCCGTCCGAATTGCTCTTGTGCACAAGCCGCTGCGCCATGAGGTAGAGCGAGGCAAAGCCGTTGCCAATGATGGACTTCAGCTCGCGATCGAGCCGTGCTTGTACGACCTCCGGCAGCGGGTCGCCGTAGATTTCGTGCGCCTTGCCAACCGCCATGTCGCGTAAAATATCGCTCGCGTTCTCAATGGTCGGCGCGTGCGTACCATCCGGGAACGGCTTGAGCAGGTCACATTGTTCCGCAATCGCATTCGGGACGTCCACCACCACGCGCCGCGCGGTTTCCTCGCCAAGATAGGCGAATTCTTCCAGCATTTCGGTGGTCGTTTTAAAATAGAGCGGCGCCTGAAAGGACGCGTCGTCGAATCCGTTCTTCGTGAGGATGACCTCGCGGTAAATCGCATCCTCCGGCTCTAAAAAGTGCACGTCCCCCGTCGCCGCAACCGGAATGCCCAGTCGGTCGCCCAGAGCTACGATCTCGCGGTTGATGTCGAGTATGCGCTCCTCCGTCGCCTTGCCCTCGCGAACGAGAAACGCGTTGTTGCCGCGCGGCTGAATCTCCAAAAAATCGTAGGTGCGCGCGAGGTATTCAATCCGCTCCTGTCCCGCCTCGTTCAGAATCGCCTGATACAGTTCCCCCGCCTCGCAGGCTGAGCCGAGAATCAGCCCCTCGCGGTAGATCGAGAGCAGGCTGAATGGAATAATCGGGCTGTAATGAAAATGGTCCAGATGCGCATAGCTCACGAGACGGTAGAGATTCTTCATGCCCGCCTGTGTTTTCGCCAGAAGGATGATGTGGTTGGTCGGCGCGCGTTTCTTTCCGCGCTCTTGCTTTGTCTCTTCCGAGCGCACGGGCAGCTTGTCCAGACCGAGTGCGTGGAGTTTGTCGAGCAGCTTGAGGAAGACCTCCCCCGTCGCCTGCGCGTCGTCCGTTGCGCGGTGATGCTCCAGCAGCACGACGCCCAACGCCTCGCAGACGGTGTCCAGCTTGTGATTGATCAAATCGTGCATCAAATCCCGCGCGAGCATCAGCGTGTCCGCATAATGGTTTGAAAACACGAGGTTAAAGCGGTTGCCGTGGTGGCGGATAAAGCCCATGTCAAACTCGGCGTTGTGCGCAACGAGGCAGCAGCCCTCTACGAACGCATGGAACTGCGTAAGCACCTCGCGCGCGTTTGGCGCGCCCGCGAGCATGTCCGTTGTGATTCCGGTGAGCTGCGTAATCTGCGCGGGCACGACGACGCCGTCGTTGACGAACGTTTGAAACCGATCGACAATTTCGCCGTTGACGAGCTTTACCGCACCGATCTCGATAATTTCGCATTGCTCCGGCTTGAGCCCGGTTGTTTCGAGGTCGAATACGACGTAGGTTTGATCCATGTCGAGCAGTTCCGATTCGCGCAGTAAATACCCCTCTACGCCGAAGATCGGCTTGACGCCGTTCTTCTTCGCAGCCTTCGCCGCCGCGGGAAACGCCTGTACCACGCCGTGATCCGTAATCGCGAGCGCTTTGTGCCCAAAGCGCTTTGCCGTTTCAAACGCGAGATTGACGTCCGTAATGCCGTCCTGCGTGGACATCTTGGTATGCAGGTGCAGCTCGACACGCTTGCTTTCGCTCGTGTCCTTGCGCCCTTCAAACGGAACGACGCAGACGCTGTTTGCGTAAAACATCAGTTCGCCGGTGATGATGGACTCACGGCAGACGCCGTTTGCGAGGATGTGATCGCCCCGTTTTTGCGCGCCCTCGAACTCCGCAACCATGCTGTTTTTCTGCGATTCGTTGTCGAGCAGCAGCGAGCAATAGATCGTATCCGTCCCATCCGTAAGGGAAACGTCCAGCGGAAAGCTGGTTTCGCCCTTGCGTCGTTTATTCTTAAACGCGTTTCGCTCGTTGATTGACACAACCGTGCCTTCAATCGTAGCCTTATCGCTGCCGCTCTTGAGCGAGCGAATCAACGTGATCTTGCTGGATGCGACATAGCCGCCGAAGATGGAGCGTTTCCCCGCGATTCCGGCGGAAGGTTTTCCCTCCGCCTTTGGCGCAGCCACGGCGGTCGGTGCGTTACTGGCAACTTCCTCCGGCTCCGCACTGTCGTCGGCGTTCCACTGCACGCGAACCCGTGTGCCGAGCCTGCTCTCCAGTTCGCTGACCAACTGCTGCGTCAGCGCCAGCGAAGGTTCCCGCCCGCAACGAAAAAAGACCGTCAGCATGTTTTGCTCACGGTTTAGCGTAACGTTTTCGAGGCAGACGGACGCATCCGTAATGCCTACACGCGCAAGTGTTGCGTTCAGTTCCTCCTGCAAGGTTACCCCATCCTCCGACTGAAAAGCTCAATGATTTCCCAATAACTTATTTGCTTATTTTGACGACAGCATTTCGTTTGCGCGACGAACCAGCTCGTCGACCACAACCTGTGCTTCGCCGTGGAACACCTGTTTTCCGTGCTCAAATAGCACGCCGTTTCCGTTTCCAAATGCGACGCCAATGTCCGCGTCCGCCGCTTCGCCGGGGCCATTGACCGCGCAGCCCATGACGGCAACCTTGAGATAACCTTTCTTATGCGGCAGGCGGCTGTTTACCTGCTCAACCATTTGCATCACGTTTACGCGCGTGCGCCCACAGGTAGGGCAGCTCACGAGCTCAATGTCGTCCCGCCGGAGCCCCACCGCGCGGAGAATCCGCAAGCCGGTTTCGACTTCGCGAACGGGATCGTCCGTTAATGAAACGCGAATCGTATCGCCGATTCCGTCGAGCAACAGCGCGCCGATGCCCGCGGCGGACTTGACAATTCCGTTTGCCACGTCGCCGGTCTCCGTTACGCCAACGTGCAGTGGGTAGTCCACGCGCGCGTGAATCGCGCGATAGGCGTCCACCGTTTCCCGAACGTTGGATGCCTTCAGCGAAAGCACGATGTCCGTAAAGCCTTCGTGTTCGAGCAGCGAAACGTGTTTCAGCGCACTTTCGACCATTGCCTCCGTCGTTGCCCCGCCGTATTTCAGGCGAAGCGCGGATTCAATCGATCCGGCGTTGACGCCGATTCGAATCGGCGTATGGTGCGCCTTTGCGCAGCTCACGAGCGCGCGAACGCGGGACTCGTCACCAATATTTCCGGGGTTGAAGCGGAGCTTGTCCGCGCCGTTTTCGATGGCGGCAATCGCGAGGCGATAGTCAAAATGAATGTCCGCAACGATCGGAATGCGAATTTGGTCCTTAATACTACGAAGCGCGGTTGCACAGGCCATGTCGTACACCGAGGAGCGAACGATGTCGCAGCCCGCCTCTGTGAGCGCTGAAATCTGGCGCACCGTCGCTTCCACGTCGCGCGTGTCCGTATTCGTCATCGACTGCACCGACACCGGTGCTCCGCCGCCAACGGCAACTCCGCCGACGACGACCTGTTTCGTCATTTTACCCAATTTGCCCTCGAATTAAATTCGTAATGTCGTTGTAGGTCAAGAGAATCATCAGCCCGAACAGGAGAATCAGGCCGACAAAATGCACCATGCCTTCCTTCTCCGGCGCAATCGCCTTTCCGCGAATCACTTCGATGACCATAAACGTCAACCGCCCGCCGTCCATCGCCGGAATCGGCAACAGGTTCATGATTCCAAGGCTCGCGCTGATGAGCACCAGGAGCCTGAGCACATTTTCGCCGCTGGAGCGCACCGCCTCGCTGATGAGCGCGACAATTGCAACGGGACCAGCCGCGTCGGAACTCGAAACGTCCCCTTGCGCCGCCCGGCCGAAGAAGCGGAACGTTTCAACCAGCGTAGCGGTCACGTAGTTCACCGAC
This sequence comes from uncultured Christensenella sp., assembly GCA_964509485.1. Classification (GTDB taxonomy): domain Bacteria; phylum Bacillota; class Clostridia; order Christensenellales; family CAG-138; genus UBA7703. The sequence continues at coordinate 6,284 of CAZDXW010000032.1, read as the reverse complement.
CGTCCAATGGACGCGCCGAAGCCAAAGTGCACGCGCACCTGCGAAATGGTCACGCCAATCTGGTTGTGCCCAAGCTCTTCGTTGTAGATGTTGTTCAGCGGAAGCGTCAATTTCTCGCCATTGCGATCAACCGTCAGCGTCGTATCCTTCGATTCCACCGCGCGGATCATATCGACCGTTTGGAAATAAAACTTCACGGGTTTGTCGCCAACCTGCTCAATCACGTCGCCAACCTGAACGCCGGCAACCGCCGCGGGAGATTCCGCGGTCACCGCCTGAACACCGGGCATAAAGTCGCCAAACGCCAGCAGCGTAATTGCCGAGCAGACGATTGCAAACAGCAGGTTCATCACGGGGCCGGAAAGCACAACGACGATCCGCTTCCAGACCTTTTGCGCGTTGAACGAGCGCTCGTTGACCACGCCTTCGTCCTCTCCCTCAAAGCGGCACATGCCGCCAATCGGGAACGCACGAATGGAAAACTCGGTTCCGTTTTTCGTTTTTTTCAGCAGTTTCGGGCCCATGCCGATGGAGAATTCCAATATGGAAAAGCCGAGCGCCCGCCCGGCCAGATAGTGCCCAAGCTCATGAATCATCACCAGCAGCGACAGCAGCAGCAGCGCCACCAGAATGGAAAATATGGTCGTCAATGCGCATTCCGCCTTTCCTGAGCGAGCCGGTTAATCGTTTGAATTGCCGAAATTCGAACGAGCCGATCCGCTTCCACGATGTCCTCGAGGCGCGTGAGCGCCACGGGCGTGTGACTACTCAAAGTATAGTCCACGACCCGTTCGATGTCCAGAAAGCCGATTTCGCCTTTGCAAAATGCTTCCACAGCTGCCTCATTTGCGCCATTATACGCCAGCGGAACCGATTTTCCCGCACGTAGCGCATCGTAGGCCAGCTTGAGCGAGTGAAACCGCGCCAGATCCGGCTGGTGGAACGTCAGCGGCTGCTCTAAATAGAGCTTTAGCGGCGTGCAGCTCGAAGGCTTCCGTTCGGGATAGGTTATCGCATATTGAATCGGCAACCGCATGTCGGGTTTGCTCATGTTCGCCATGCAGGTACCGTCGCGATAGGCGACCATGGAATGCACGATGGACTGTGGATGAATCACGACTTCAATCTGCTCTGCGGGAATGTCGAACAGATAAGCCGCCTCGATGACTTCCAAGCCCTTGTTGAACAGCGTAGCTGAGTCAAGCGTAATCTTTTTACCCATGTTCCAGGTCGGGTGCGCAAGCGCCTGCTCAACCGTGATGTGCTCCAGCTCAGCGCGTGGTTTCTGCCAGAACGGCCCGCCGGACGCGGTGAGGATCAGCCGCTCCACCTCTTCCCTGCGCCCGTTTTGCAGGCACTGGAAGATGGCGGACTGTTCGCTGTCCACGGGCAATAACTCGCCTTTGTATTCTCGAATCGTCTCGTCGAGCAGCGCTTTGCCGCAGACGACGCTCTCCTTGTTGGCCAGCGCAACGCGTTTGCCCGCCTTGAGTGAAGCAATCAGCGGTGCGAGCGCGGAAAACCCGCTGATGCCGTTTACGACGACGTCCGCTTCCGCCATGGCGGCGAGTTGATTCACCGCGCCGCTGCCGAAGAGCACTTCCGTACCCGCCGGAAGTCGGGACGCGTCAAACTCCGTTTCGCAGGCGACCACGCGCGGATGGTATTCGTTTGCTTGCCGAATCAGATGTTCAATATTGCTGCCAGCCGCTATGCCAAAGAGCGCCATCTCCTCCGGATGGGAGGCGATGACGTCCAGCGATTGCCTGCCGATGGAACCGGTGCAACCGAGTACCGTAACGAGCTTTTTCATATTTCTTCCTGTTAAACCAATCGAGGGATCAATCGATTAAAACTTCACTTAAAATGCGGACAGTTTCTGCATGACCAAGAACACGCAGAGCACCAGCGGCGAACAGAACAGAATGCTGTCGATTCGGTCGATGATGCCGCCGTGTCCAGGAAACACGCTGGAGAAGTCCTTTACCCCGGCCCATCGTTTGAGCAGCGAGGCAAACAGGTCTCCAAACTGCGAAAACAGTCCGCAGCCCAGGCCCAGCAGAATCAGCACGAGTGAATTGATGCTGCCGCCCCAAACATGCTGTAGGTAGATCATGCCGATGCCCATCGCCGTGCCGCCAAGCAACGCGAAGACCGCGCCCTCGACCGTCTTCTTCGGGCTGATGGTCGGGCAGAGCTTGTGCTTGCCAAAGAGCGTTCCGCCAAAGTAGGCAAACGTATCCGCGCATTCCGGCGCGGCATACGCCATGCACGCGGCGACGAGCGCCACGGGACGCTCAAAGCTAAAGTACACGAGATGCATGCAGATTAAAAACAACGTTGGATAGCTCAGAATGAACAACGACGGAATGATGTCGTTCGTCGTACGGCGTTTTGCAAAGAGCGACCAGATCATCGTAGCCATCACGGTTGCCATATACAGAATAATCAGCGACAGCAGGCCGAAATAGAAATCGACAAACGGGTACGCCAGCGCAAACACGTAAGCGGGAATCAGAATAGGGTTGTAGCTCTTTTTGCGGAACGTGAGCCCCATTTCGTAGATTGCCGCAATCGAAAACAACGCCAGCATGCTCAATAGAATGAATCCGCCGAAATACAGCACCGCGATCATGAGCAGCACCAGCAGCGAGCCGACGATTACCCTCGTTTTCATTTGCTCTCCCCCAGTCCGCCAAATCGCCTGGATCGGCTTTGATAGGTCTTTAGCGCTTCGATGTAGCGCTCGTCCGAGAAGTCCGGCCAGTACTCTTCCGGAAACAGAAATTCGGCATACGAGAGTTGGTACAGCAAAAAGTTCGACAATCGCTGTTCGCCGCTCGTTCGAATCAGCAGGTCCACGTCCGCCTGATCGTGCGTATACAGAAACGATTCAAACAACTCCTCGGTGATCGCCGTGCCGGTCTCCTGCGCCTGCTTTGCCGCGAGGTTCGCCGCGCGCAAGATTTCCGCCCGACTACCGTAGTTGAGGGCGATGTTCAGAATCAGTCCGGTGTTCGCCTCCGTGCGCTTCATGGCGCGTTCCACCGCCGTGCGAGGCCCGTTGGGCAGGCCTTCGTATGCGCCGATGATTTTAATTCGAACGTTGTTCTCATGCAGCTCGTCGATCTCGCTGGTAAAATACTCGATCAACAGCCCCATGAGTGTGCCGACTTCGTCCGAAGGGCGCTTCCAGTTCTCCGTTGAGAACGCATACAGCGTCAGCGACGCAATCCCGAGGTCGGAAGAAAGGCGTATGATTCCACGCAGGCGGTCCGTTCCCGCGCGGTGCCCCGCGCTACGCGGCAGCCGCCGGCTCTGCGCCCAGCGGCCGTTGCCGTCCATGATGATCGCAACATGTTTGGGAATCCCTTGCGGGTTGAGCCCCAACGCGCGAATCTGTGTTTCGTCGTATGCTGCCATAATCCTCTTTACAAATTGAGGTGCAGAGCGAAAGTACCCTGCACCTCAAGCATTCGCTTCATTTGGTTTTGTGCGGAACACCGCATACAGGAGCGAAGCATGATTCGCATCCAGATTGGTCTGCCGAACGACGCGGGATTGCGTTCCGTCCACAACGCCTTTTCTCGAGCGAACTTCGACGCAGGTCACTTGGATGCCTTCTTGCGAAAGAATCTCAACAGCCTGCTCCAGCGGCAAACCGAGAACGCTCGTCAAACCGAAAGAATCTCCTTTTCCTTGGCGGCCAGAATGTTGTCGATCTCCTTCATGAGATCGTCCGTCATCTTCTGCACCTTATCGTCCAGTTCCTTGCGGTCGTCTTCCGTAATGAGCTTGTCCTTTTCGTCCTTCTTGATCTGCTCGTTCGCGTCCCGGCGAATCGCGCGGATCGCAATCTTGCTCTCTTCGCCCTTCTTCTTCACGACCTTTACGAGCTCCTTGCGGCGCTCTTCGTTCATCTCCGGGAAGAGCAGGCGAATCACCTTGCCATCGTTGGCAGGATTGATGCCAAGGTCCGACTTTTGAATGGCTTTCTCAATGGCAGGAATCGCCTTGTTGTCCCAGGCCGAGATGAGCAGCATGCGCGGCTCCGGCGTGGAGATGTTGCCGAGTTGCTGAATCGGCGTTGGCGTTCCGTAATAATCCACCATGATTCGATCGAGAAGCTGCGGGTTTGCGCGCCCTGCGCGAAGTCCGCCGAGTTCCGATTTCAACACGGCAATGGTTTTCTGCATGCGTTCTTTGGTGATGTTCAATACGTCGTTTGCCATGATCCATTCCTCCTGTCCGATCTTTATTCTACTATAGGTTAAGCACCGGATTCAAGCCTGAACTTGATGATGCAACTTTAGAAAACAAAAACGCCTTTGCCGCGGAAACAAACCGCTCTGCGGCAAAAGCGCTTTCTACCTAGTCTTTGTTCGTAATGTGCGTGCCAATGGAATCGTTCTCGAAAATCTCCTCGATCTGATCGAGCGCGAACACGCGAATCGGAATATTCTGCTCCTTGCAGAGGGTAATCGCGGTCAAATCCGTTGCGCGAAGGTTCTCTTTCACCACGCGATCATAGCTGATGCGGCTATAACGAATGGCGTTTGGATCTTTCTTCGGGTCCGCAGAATAGATCGCGTCTACGTTCTTGGCCAGCAACAGCGCGTCCGCGCCGATCTCTGCCGCGCGCAGCGCCGCCGCTGTATCCGTCGAGAAAAACGGACAACCGCTGCCGCAGGCAAAGACGACGACCGTGCCTTCGCTCAACAGTTTCTTTGCGCTCCTCGCGGAATAGGAATCGCAGAAGCGATCCATGTCCACCGCGGACTGCGCGGCGCAGGGCACGCCCGCGCGCTCCAGCGCGTCCTGCAAGGCAAGCGCGTTGATTGCCGTTGCCAGCATGCCCATGTGGTCCGCGCGGTTGCGCTCCATGCCTTCCGCGCTTCGCCCGCGCATAATGTTTCCGCCGCCGACGACAACGCCGATCTGAATGCCTTTTTTCCAAAGCGCTTTCAGATGCGAAACGGTCTGTTTTACGGTGTCCGAGCAAATGACCGCGTTTTCAGAGGAGAGCGCCTCCCCGCTGATTTTGAGCAATACTCGTTGATACATATCTTGTTGAATCCTTTCGACCAATTTCCCGTTCGGATGATGGAACCGAAAAAAAGGAACACGCTGCCGTGTTCCTTTCTGGCTTGTTATGCCTTGGTCTGACTCATGACTTCCTCAGCGAAGTTGTTCTCGCGTTTCTGCAGGCCCTCGCCCATCTCATAACGGGTGAAGCGCTTGACGGAGATCTTCGTGCCGAGCTGCTTGGAAGCATTCTCCAGCACCTGGGTGATTGAGAGGCTCGTGTCCTTGACGAAAATCTGCTCCAACAGGCTGATTTCCTTGAAGAACTTCTCAATGCGGCCAACCAGCATCTTCTCGATGACGGCGGCGGGCTTGGGCTTCTCTTCGTTGAGCGCCATGTTGCGGTTGATTTCCTTCTCGTGCTCAACTTCGTCCGCCGGAACTTCGTCGCGGGTGAGGTAGAGCGGACGCGCGGCGGCAATGTGCATCGCGATGTCATGCGCAACCGCTTTGAGCGCCGGATCGTCCTTGAGGCTCGCGGGCGCGTCCATATCGACGAGAACGCCAATGCGGCCGCCGAGGTGGATGTATACGTCCACAACGCCCTCATAGCGCGTGAAACGGCGAATGCTGATCTTTTCGCCAATCTTGGCAACCATTTCGTTCAACGTAGCGCTGACGGTGAGCCCCGGCGCGAAGATCGCGTCCTGCGCAAGCAGGGCGTCCACGTCCGCAGGGTTCTTCTGGCCAACCTGCTCGGCGAGCTTGGACACATACGCCTGGAAATCGTCGGTCTTGGCGACAAAGTCCGTTTCGCAGTTGACTTCGATGACGACGCCAACGCCGCAATCGGTGCAGATATAGCTGCCGACGACGCCTTCCGCGGCAATGCGGCCCGCTTTTTTCGCGGCGGCCGCGAGGCCCTTCTCGCGGAGGTAGTCCTTGGCTTTTTCAAAATCGCCTTCGCACTCGGTGAGCGCTTTTTTGCAGTCCATCATGCCGGCCTGCGTCAGTTCGCGCAGAGTCATGACATCTTTTGCGGTAAACATGCTGAATCCTCCTTATGGATTGGTTGAATACGGGTTATTCCTGATCTTCGCTCTCGACGGCGGGCGCTTCCTCTGCGGTGAGCTGCTCGCCCTGCTTGCCTTCGATCACGGCGTCCGCAATCTTGGCGGTGATGAGCTTGACTGCACGGATGGCATCGTCGTTGCCCGGGATCGGGTAGTCGATTTCGTCCGGATCGCAGTTCGTGTCGA
>CAZDXW010000031.1:30159-33630 GCA_964509485.1 uncultured Christensenella sp. | reverse complement strand
TCGTCCAGCGACTTGCCCTGCGTTTCGCGGACATTGTCCGTCGTGTCGTGCATCGTGATGACGCCCTCTTTCAGGAAGAGGAACTCGTCGAGCACCTTCTCCACATCCGCAATCAGATGCGTGGAGATCAGAATCGTCGCCTCGTTGTCGTAGTTGCTGATGATGGTGTCGAGGATATAATCCCGCGTCGCCGGATCCACGCCGCCAATCGGCTCGTCCAGCAGGTAGAGCTTCGCGCGGCGGGACATCACGAGCACGAGCTGCATCTTTTCGCGCGTGCCCTTGCTCAGCTGCTTCATCCGCTTGTTCGCCGGAACGTTCAGGCGGGAGAGCATTTCACGTGCGCGCTGCACGTCGAAGTCCGAGTAGAAGTCCACGAAGTAGTCGAGACAGTCTTCCACCGTCATCCAGTCCGGCAGGTAGGTCCGCTCCGGCAGGTACGAAATCATCGATTTCGTTCCCTCGCCAATCGGCTGACCGTCCGCGAGCACCGTGCCGTTCGACGGCGTCAGTAGTCCGGCTACGATCTTGAGCAGCGTTGTTTTGCCGCTTCCGTTCGGCCCTAAAAGGCCGACGATCTTGCCCTTTGGCAAGGTGATGTCCACGTTGTTGAGCGCAAGCGTCGTGCCATAGCGCTTGGTGAGCGATCTGGTTTCCAGAATCGCCTGCGTGTTATTGGATTGCATGTTCCCCCTCCTTGTTTGCCTCTTTTGCCAGCAGCCCGAGCACGTCCCCCCGGCTCAAGCCCAGCGCCTTCATCTGCGCCATGAACGTTTCCACCAACAGATCGGCCTTTGCGTTCCGAGCGCGGGTAATCACCGCTTCGTCCGTCGTGACCGTTCGGCCGGTGTTTCGCTGTGTCGTAACCAAACCCATTTCCTCCAATTCTGAAAGTGCTCGTTGCATCGTGTTCGGATTCACCGCCGCCAGTAACGCAAGATCGCGCACGCTGGGCAGCCGCATTCCCATTTCATAGGTGCCGTTGAGAATGCGAAGTTCTATCTCATCCACAATCTGCGAGTAGATGGGTCGGTTCGATGAAAATTGCCATGCCAATGTGTGTTCCTCCTTCCGTGTGTCGCTGTATTATTGTTTTAATACAGTTATACACGTCATCGAAGGCTTTGTCAAGAGAATTTTGAAAAATTCTTTTTCCGTGTTTTTCTGTTGCTATGTTAGCGGAAAAATGTGGCGCGGAGGTAAATAGAAGGGAAAATCCGCATATAATTTGTAGATTCTGCCCCTAGAATCACGAAACGTCTTGTTCTTGCCGGGCAATCGGTTGTATAATAACTTGTTTTCGTATAAGAAAGAGGGTACTACTATGCAAATTCGAAACGTCGCCATCATCGCGCATGTCGACCACGGCAAGACCACGCTGGTCGATCAAATGCTGCGCGACGCGGGCGTATTGCGCAGAGGCGAACAGGACGTCGAGCGCATTATGGATTCCAACGATCTCGAGCGTGAGCGCGGGATCACCATTCTCTCCAAGAACACGGCGGTCATCTATGAGAACACGCGCATCAACATCGTCGATACGCCGGGTCACGCGGACTTCGGCGGCGAGGTCGAGCGCATCCTCCAGATGGTGGACGGCGTGCTGCTGCTCGTGGACGCGTTTGAAGGCTGCATGCCGCAGACGCGCTTCGTGCTGCGAAAGGCCTTGGAGCTGAGCAAAATTCCGATCGTCGTCGTCAATAAGGTCGACCGTCCCGACGCGCGCCCTATGGAAGTTGTGGACGAGGCGCTGGAGCTCTTCATCGAACTCGGCGCAACGGCGGAACAGCTCGATTTCCCCGTGGTCTATGCCTCCGCGCGGGACGGGCAGAGCGGCATGACGCCGGACACGCTGCAAAACGACATGCGTCCGCTCTTTGACACGATCATCCGCGCAATTCCGGAGCCCGCGGGCGATCCGGAAGCGCCGCTGCAGATTCTGTTTTCTTCCATCGATTACGACGATTACGTCGGCCGCATCGGCATTGGCCGCGTCGAACGCGGAACCGCGAAGCGCGCCATGCCCGCCGTTATCTGCGGCGGCGACGACAACCGCCGCATCGACACCAAGATCACCCGCCTCTACCGCTACGAAGGTCTCAAGCGCGTCGAGGTAGAGGAAGCGCCCTGCGGGGACATCGTCTGCGTTGCGGGCGTAGAAGGACTCAACGTCGGGCAGACGCTCTGCGATCCCGCCTGCGTGGAACCGCTGCCGTTCGTGCACATTGACGAGCCGACCGTGAGCATGATGTTCATGCTCAACGATAGCCCGTTTGCCGGACGCGAAGGAAAGTACGTCACGGGGCGCAATCTGCGCGACCGCCTGTTCAACGAGGTCAAGACGAACATCGCCATGCGTGTCGAAGAAACGGGAACGACGGACACGTTCCGCGTCAGCGGACGCGGCGAGCTGCATCTTTCGATTCTCATCGAGACCATGCGCCGCCAGGGTTACGAATTCGCCGTCTCCCGCCCGAAGGTCATCATGCGCAAGGACGAGCACGGCAACACCACCGAGCCGATTGAAGAACTGACCATCGACGTGCCGACGGAGTATGTCGGCGCGGTTATGGAAAAACTCGGCCAGCGCAAAGCGGAACTCACCGATATGACGAATCAGGGCGAAAACAGCGTCCGGTTGCAGTTTCTCGTGCCTGCGCGCGGACTGATGGGTTACCGCTCGGAGCTTTTGACCGATACGCGCGGCAACGGGGTGATGAACCACATCTTCCACGATTACGAACCCTACAAAGGTCCGATTGAGGAGCGCAAGACGGGTTCGCTCGTCGCCCACGAAACGGGCGATACCTCCAGCTACGGCCTGTTCAACACGCAGGATCGCGGCAGGCTGTTCTTTGGCTCCGGCATTCCGGTGTACGAAGGCCAGATCGTCGGCGAAAACGCGCGCACGGGGGATATCGTCGTCAACGTCTGCAAAAAGAAGCATGTCACCAACATGCGCGCCTCCGGTTCGGACGACGCGCTGCGCCTCACCCCGCCGGTGACGCTCTCGCTGGAGCAATGTCTGGAGTTCATCGCCGAGGACGAGCTCGTCGAGGTGACCCCAAAGAGCATCCGCATGCGCAAGAAGATCCTCAACAAGGAACTGCGCATGAAGAACGCCAAGCTGGATTCGTAAGCGCCCGCGCTCGAACACAGCGCAAATCCAAGCGCGAAAGGAAGTGTGCTTCGAATGCTCTCACTCGTGGAGATCGACCGGCACAACTATCTTTCCATACTGGATCTGAGCGTTTCCGAGGAACAGCGTTCGTTTGTCGCGAGCAACACCTATTCGCTCGCGCAGGCGTTTGTTCAGCCGGAGTGTGTGCCGCTCGCGCTCTACGTGGAGAATAAGCCCGTGGGATTCGCGATGTATTGCATCGACGAGAGCGACCGCGAATACTGGATCTATCGGCTGATGATCGACCAGCGGCACCAGGGGCGCGGCTACGGGCGCGCGGCAATGCTGCT
>CAZDXW010000031.1:25995-30059 GCA_964509485.1 uncultured Christensenella sp. | reverse complement strand
AACACTTGCTCATCACGTTGCGTCATGTGCTAATCTCCGGCTTGTAAGGCAAACGAAAAGAAAAATTCAAGCTTGCCGAAAGGAGATCCCTATGAACATTCAGGAGTTATTGCCGTTTCTGATTCCCCTCGCTATCGCGGAGATTGTTCTGCTCGCCATCACCCTGCGCCATATTCTGACGCACGACCACTACAAGCGCGGCACCCGTACGCTTTGGCTCGTCGTCGCGATTGTCGGCATGGAGTTCATCGGCCCGATTCTCTACTTTATTCTGGGCAAAGAGGACTAACGGTTCGGCAGACTCGAACCAAATGGAACACCACAATGACCATGAGGAATTCTCTATGAATGTATTGGAACTCAACCATGTTTCCAAGCGCTTTGGCAGCCAGCCGGTGCTGCGCGACCTCTCGCTCCGCGTGCCGGAGCATACGATCTATGGTTTCATCGGCGAAAATGGCGCGGGCAAAACGACCAGCATGAAGCTGATTCTCGGTCTGCTCGCGGCGGACGGCGGCGAAATTCGCATCTGCGGCGAACCGGTGCGCTATGGACAGACCAAGACGAATCGTAACGTCGGCTACCTGCCGGACGTTCCGGAATTCTACGGCTACCTCACGCCGCGCGAGTACCTTCGCCTCTGCGGGCAGATTGCGGGCGTGCCCGACGGCGAGCTGAAGCGGCGCAGCGGCGAGCTGCTTGCGCTCGTTGGCCTCGAGGCCGCTTCGAACCGGCGCATCGGCGGCTTCTCGCGCGGCATGAAGCAGCGCCTCGGCATTGCGCAGGCGCTGATCCACCGCCCGAAACTGCTCATCTGCGACGAACCGACCTCCGCACTCGATCCCGCGGGACGCAAGGAGATCATCGACATTCTCAACGAAATCAAGCGGGAGACGACCGTGCTGTTCTCCACGCACATTCTGCCGGACATCGAGCGCGTCTGCGACGAAATCGGCCTGCTGCACGGCGGCGTCATGGCTCTCGAAGGGCGGCTGGAGGAGATTCGCACGCTACATACGCAGAGCGGCTTTTCCATTGAGTTTGCGGATGCGCAGGCTTGTGACCGATTCCTACCCCTGCTCCCCGGCGCGGTACGGGACGCTTCCGCGCGGTTGATCGCTCCAAAGGGCACGCAGGCGGACATGCTGCAGGCTATGGCAATGCTGACGGAGCAAGGCGTCTGCCCCGTTTCGGTTTCGCTCTGCGAACCGTCGCTCGAATCGCTGTTTCTGGAGGCGGCCAACGTATGAAACAACTGCTTGCATTGACCCAAAACGAATTTCTGGCGCTGCTTCGCACCGGAAAAATCACCGTGCTGCTAATCGTGTTCTCCATCTTTGGCATCCTCAACCCCGCGCTGGCCAAGCTCACGCCCTGGATGCTAAGCCTGATGTCCCAGTCGCTCTCCGATCAGGGGATCACCATCGGCAACATCGCGGTCAACGCGCTGACGGCCTGGACGCAGTATTTTAAGAACCTGTTTATGGAATATGTGCTACTGCTCGCGCTCTTTGGCGGAATCTTCGCTTCGGAGTACCAGAGCGGCACGCTGGTCAACATCCTTACCAAAGGGTTGCCGCGCTGGAAGGTTGCGCTCTCCAAGTGGCTCGTCGTGTTCGTCTGCTGGAGCGTCTGCTCCTGGCTGACGTTTGGCATTACGTTTGGCTACAGCGCGTATTTCTGGGGCGGCGACGTGGTGCTCCATCTTGGTTTGGCCGCGTGTTGCGCCTATCTGCTCGGCGTTTGGCTGTTCTCGCTCGAGCTGGCGTTTGCCTCGGCATTCACGTCCGGCATGAACGCGCTGCTCTGCACCGGCGCGGTCTACGCGCTGCTGTTTGCGCTCGGCCTGCTTCCGTCGATCGCTCCTTGGCTGCCGGTGCGCCTGAACGACGCGCTCGCGCTGCTCACCGGCGACCTGCTGCCCGCAGGCTTCACGCGCGCCATACTGACGACGGGTGTATTCAGCCTCGTCAACCTCGCGCTCTGCATCGCCGGATTCCAGAGAAAGCAGTTATAAAAACAGCGTATTCTGCACGAAAAACAGAGGCTCGCGCGCTAGCGCAAGCCTCTGTTTTCGTCTCGATGTGTAATTTCTCTAAATCCAGAGCAGGCAGGCTCAAACTTACAAGCCTTTTTTCTCGTTCTTGATCTGATACATCTGCCGATCCGCCCGATGGATCAGCGTCTCCGCACAATCGTCCTGATCTGTCTGGTAAACTGAGTATCCAAGGCTCAGTTGAATCGGCTGCACGTCCGGATGCACCTCGTTCCAAATTCTCAGGTTGTCATCAATCAGGTCGATCAGGTCGGTTATGGCTTCCAGATCGCTCGCCGGATAGACGATGCAGAATTCGTCCCCGCCATAGCGTCCAATGAACGCCTGCGTGTTTTTGCAGGAAAGCTTCAGGATGTTCGCCACCCGCTGCAGCACGGTGTCGCCATAAAAATGCCCGAAGGTGTCGTTGACCTGCTTAAACCCGTCCACGTCGATCATGATCAGGCCAAGCGTGCCTTCGCGCATTGACTGGCATTCCTTGAGCAGGAATTTGCTCAATTCGCGACGGTTGTTGAGCCCCGTGAGCGGGTCGGCGGAGATCTGCCGGTTCTGCGCGTCAATGTAGACGAAGAGAACGGACACCGCCGCGAGAATCCAATTTAGACTTATGCCGTAGAAAATCGCCTGCAAAATGCCGCCCAGCGAGGGAAGCACCGCAAAAAAAGCCATCGTATAACAGCGCCGGCGATCCTCCACCCAAACGGAGTCCTTCGCTTTGATCAACGCGCGTGCACTCGCGTAGAGGAGCGCGGCGTAGGTATACACCGCGTAGACAATCAGTCCCCATTCACGATGATAGACGTTCTGGTCGTCAATGGTAAACACCCAACCGAGCTTGATGTTGAACGGCAGAAACGCAATCAGCAACACGAGCGGCACACCGGCGATAAACAATCTGCGCCGCGCGGCTTTCATGTCCGCGCTCAGCGCAAGTTCCACATAAATCGCCCAGAAGAACGGCATCGTAACGTGCAGCGCGTAGTAAATCGACTCCACTGTATAATTGAGTACGCGCGCCATGGGAAACTTTGTGCCGTCCAGCATCCAGCAGGCGGCGTCGATCACCAGCATGAATATCGTTACGCCGATCATTCCGTTGAACTGCCGCTGCACAGCGGATGCCGCCTGCATCTGCCGCTGCGAATACAGAATCGTCAGCATCAGAATGATCCCGATTGCGTCAATCTCCAGATAGAGCGCGTCCAGCATGGCTTTCCCCCCACCCTCAAAGAACTCGGCTGCACTTGGGCCGGAACAGAAAAAAAAGCAATGCCTCTCCTGCTTTCCGACCGAAATTCAGAAAGCTGCTCCATCCCGAAATACAGAATACTCCATAACCAAAGTAACGAGATATTTACTGATATTGGTTTTGTGAAACAGATTAATTTGTGATTCGAGTATAACATACCGCTTATAAAAATGCATCCGCATTGCATTTGACTTTTAAAAAACGAACGCAAAGCGGCTCCCCCGATGCACAGGAGAGCCGCTTTGAATCGTAGCGTGATGCTTAGTTTTTCAGTTGTCCCAGCACATCCAGCGGCAGGTGGTTCATCACCGCGCCGTTGGGGTTGAGCAGCATGTCTTCGTCGAGATTGAGCCCGAACATCGCGCCTTCGTGCACCGCCGCGTTGAGGTTTCGCGGGCGCACTGCATCCCCCGCGTTGAACACAGGAATGCCCGCGCGCTTGAGCTCGGCAAAGAATGCGTCGTTTGCGCGCGTGTGGCAAGAAACGACGGTGTCGATCGCAAGCTTCGTGCGGACGAAGTTTTTGTCCTGCACCTCGACCTCGCCCTCGCGGACGGCATAGACGGTGCTATTTTCCAGCACTTTGACCGGGAACTTGAACGGCTTAGACTCCAGCGCCTCTGCATCGCTCTGCGCAAAGCGCTTGCGCAGCACGTACATGTGGATGACCTCGACCGAGCTGCCGAATTCCTTCTGCTCGGTTACGATGGTCACGTCCTTACCGATGGAGGCCAGGTACGCCGCCGTGTCCGCCGCCGC
>CAZDXW010000031.1:23387-25895 GCA_964509485.1 uncultured Christensenella sp. | reverse complement strand
ACGGGCAGTTTCTTGAGCTGGTTGCGAATCCAGTCCGCATACCACTTCATCTTCTCCTTGCCGGGGGTCATGCAGCAGCCGAGAATCGCGCCGCCAAGTTCGCCCGTCTTTTCGAAGAGTGTCACCTTGTGTCCGCGGACGCTGAGGATGCGCGCCGCCTCCATGCCCGCCGGGCCGCCGCCGACAATCGCGACGGAGAGCGCCTTCTTCGCGGGCGCGAGGGATTCGAACGCCTCGTTGCCGCAGGCGGGGTTGATTGCGCAGCCGATCTCCTTTTTCGCCATCATGCTCTCCTGCCAGCAGCCGGTTAGGCAGCTGATGCAGCGGCGAATTTCGCCCGGTTTGCCCATCTGCGCCTTGACCGGCCAGTACGGGTCCGCGAGGATCTGGCGGCTCAGGCCGACAAGGTCCGTCTTGCCTTCTGCAATCATCTTCTCGCAGAAGTCGGGGTTACGCAGCGTGTGGCTGTTGATGACCGGAATCGCGACCGCCTGCTTGACCGCGACAGAGGCGTAGGTTGTCCAGCCCTCGGGGTAATACATCGGGTCGAAGCCCGCGCCGGGGCTCTCCTGAATGCACTGGCTCAGATCGAGCGCGGCGACGCCCGCCTGCTCGAGCACCTTTGCCACCTCGACGCTCTCGTTGATCTCACGCCCGCCAGGCACCCACTCGTCCGCGGAGTAGCGCACGAGAATCGGGAAGTCGCGGCCGCACTTCTTTTGAATCTGGTCGATAATCGCGAGGATAAAGCGCATCCGGTTTTCAAAACTGCCGCCAAAGCGGTCGATGCGGCGGTTGAGTAGCGGGCTCATGAACTGCGAAATCAGGTAGCCATGCGCCGCGTGGAGTTCCACCGCGTCGAAGCCCGCCTGCTTGACACGCCAAGCCGCGTCCGAGAACTTATCCACCATTTCGAGCACTTCTTCGGTCGCCATCGCGCGGACGGGCTTTCCCTTTTCCTCCGCGTTGGCATAGACGATCTCGTGTCCCGCCGACCACGGGAGCTTGAGCACCATGTCGTTTGTGCTCATCGTGTTGTAGCGCGGAATCGCGCATTGCCGGCCGGGGTGCTGCAGCTGCACGGCGCATTTCGCGCCATAGCGGTGCATGGAGCTTGCCAGTCGGGTGAGACCCGGAATATAGTTGTCCGCGTCCGCCACGAGGCAGGTCACGGTCGGGCGGCCCGTCGCGCTGTCCGGCGTGGTCGCGCCGACGATCACGAGACCCGTGCCACCCTTGGCGATTTCGCTGTGGTGGTAGATGTCCCGGTCACTGACGCTGCCGTCCGCGTTGGAAGAGCTTACGTCCGTTGGCACATGGCAAATGCGGTTGGGAACGAGCATGTTGCCGATTTGAATCGGTTCAAACAGATGCGGGTATGCTGACATAATCCTTGCCTCCAAATATAGATTCTATTTAGGTATGGTCGTTTCAAACGATCGAACTTGCAGAATAAATAACGAATAGACAAATAAACACAAACAAAAAGAATGGTACAATTCGATCATACCATTCTTTTTGATTTGTTTCAAACAAATTGTGGTGTTAATTTTGTAAACTACCCGCGCATCCACCCGAACAGCAGATACTGCTTGATCCATTGCCCAAACGTATAGTAGACCACAACCTCGCAGGCGTCGGACGAAAGCCCGTCGCCTGTTTTGCAGTAGATCGCCGCCTTGCCCTTGCCAACCGCGGTGACCACGCCGCTGGAATCCACGTTTGCCACCGCGTCGTCCGAGCTCGACCAGGAGAGCACCGCCCCCGTCGCGTTCGCCGGCTGCACGGTTGCAAAGAGCGGGTGCGTCTGACCAACCTGCATGTGCAGCGTTCGCTCGTTGAGCGTGCAGGAGGTGGACGCAACCTGCATGGGCATCGTCTCCTCCGCCAGCACCGCGCCGCAGACGGAGCACGTCTGCCGCCGCAGCCCTTCGCTTTCATACGTCGGCGGGGTTACGACCTCCCAGTCCCCCGGCGTATGCGCGGGCGCGGTGTAGTCGTCCGTATAGCGATAGCCGGTCTTCTCGTTGATGTAGGTCGTATAGCCAAACGCCGTGCAGGTCGGCTCGGTGACCTCGGCGTTGTAGACGGGGTTCTCGTCCATATCCGGCAGCAGGATTGTCTCGTAATCCTTGCTCTCTGTCTTCTCAAAACGCACCGTAATGTTCTTGGCAACGATCAGCGCGTCGTTCTGCTTCTCGCCGACGTATTCCTTGCAGTACGCGCGGCGATCCTCCACCTGCTCGAAGAACGAAATCGACGCGTCCACCGCGCAGTTCTTCACGTAGCCGTGGTGCACGCGGTTCTTCGGGTTCACGTCGCTCAAGCCCACGAGGCCGCCGTTGTGGACATACCCCTGCACGGACGTATACGCGTCGAGCTTGACGCTGCAGCCGTCGACGTCCGCATAGCCGTTGGACAGCACGCCGCCGAGGTATTCCTCGCAGGTACCGTCCGCGCCAACCGCAACAATGGTGATCTCCGCCTCCACGGCGCAGTTCTGAATCA
>CAZDXW010000031.1:0-23287 GCA_964509485.1 uncultured Christensenella sp. | reverse complement strand
TCCGCGCCAACCGCAACAATGGTGATCTCCGCCTCCACGGCGCAGTTCTGAATCAGCCCGTATCCAAACCCGACGACCCCGCCCGCGCCGCACTGACGGCTCGTTGCGCCAACCTTCAACCGCCCACTTACGGTGCAGTTGGAGATGGTTCCACCTTGCAGATACCCCGCAATTCCCGCGATAAAGACCGGTTGGTCGGTCTGCAAATCCACCTTCACGTTGAGTAGATGCAGATTCTGCACGCTGCCGTCCTTGACAATCGAAAACAACGCGGCAAACGACGTTTTATAGCCGCGGTGCCGCCCGTCGTAGGTGGTTGCGGTGTCCGCGCCGACCTTCGTGACGGAGAGGTTATAAATCGTGTGCCCCGCGCCGTCGAATGTGCCGCGAAACGCGATCGGCGCCCAGTCCACGCCCTTCATGTCGATGTCCGCGGCGAGCACATAGTCCCCTTCCGGGTTGTTCGCGATGGCGACGAGTCCGTCTGCATCCGAAATAGAGATGGGCGCGCTTTCGCCCGCCGCGAGAGCAGGCAGCGGCAACAGGAGCAGCATCAGCGCCAGCAGCGCGAAGGATAGTCGTTTCAGCATTGCGTTCGGGGTTCTCCCTTTTCATCTGGTTTACACTTTTCCGTACTCATTCTATTCTCGCGGGTACCCGCGCGTCAATCCTGCGTGAAGAATCCATCCCCGCAACAAAAAGAGCCGACCGCAATCTGCGACCGGCCCATCCAATGTTCGGATTCGATTATGCCTGTTTGCGGTAGGAGAGTACGTGGTTCGGACACGTGTCCACGCACTCGCCGCAGAGAATGCAGTCGTAGCTCTTCACGCTGCCCGTCTTGACCGCGGCGTTCACGTCTATGCTCATCTGGCAGGTATTGGTACACTTTTTGCAGTCAATGCAACGCTCCGGCTTCGCATGAATGCGCATCTGCGGCAGGTGCAGCAGCCTTCCGACCAGCATGCCTGCGCTTAAGAACGGACTCATCCAGCAGACGCCGTGGCAGGCGCCGCGCCGCCCCAGCGCGAGGTCAAGCACGAAGAACAGCCCCAGCACGAAGTAGTAGATGATGTACTTCACCGGCTCGTCCACGGAGATATACCGCTCCGTCAGGCGCAGCGGATCAACGCCCTTGATGCCGCCCGCGAGCACAAACCCTGTCACCAGCACGCCAAACCAGACCGCAAAAATGCTGTAACGCACAATGCGTAGCCGCTTTGCGTTCGCCGGTTTCGGGTTGACCGTCCGCGCCACCTCCGCAACGCCGCCCGCCGGGCAGAGCCAGCCGCACCACGCGCGCCCGAAGAACAGGCCGGAGAGGAATAGCACCCCAAACAGTAACGCGCTGCCGGATAGCACACCCGCAAACGCCCCGTCGATGGACACATAGGGCGAGAGGTAGTTCATCGTCAGCGGAAACAGGAACAGGGAGGTATACAATAGAATCTTTCTGACTTTTTGTCTCATTTAAATTACTCCTTATGAGAATCTGGTGGCAGCTTCTGCTGCTTTTGTTCGAAGTACGCCGTCGTCTCGCGGCACCAGTCGAGGTACGCGCGGTTCACCTTTTGTCCAAAGTCGATCACGCGGAGGATGTCCCGGTGGTTCTCGTCCTCGTCCACAATGCCCTCCAGCTCCTGCTGAAACAGTCCCAGCACATGCAACTGCTGCTGATGGCTCTGCTCAAACGCGGCCAAATGCGATAGCATTGCCTCCGGCGCGGCATAATTCGAAAAGTACGTCTTGAGCAAAATCTCCAGCCGCAGGGACTCCTTCTCGACCGGCTGTGTCAGCCAGTCCGAGAGTGCCGCCTGCCCCGCGGGGCAAATGCGGTAGGTCCGCTGCGCGTGGGCGCCGGTCTGCGGCGCGGGCAGCTCCTCGATGAACCCTTCTGCCGCGAGCGCTTTCAACGCGGGAAAAATCTGCCCGAAGCTCTCGCTCCAAAAGAACTTGAACCGGATATCGACAATCTTCTTGATCTGGTATCCGCTCAGCGGCTGCTCGGAGAGCAGGCCGAGGATGACGTAGTCCGTTTGACGCATGATCACGCTCCGTTTATATCTTTTAGATATATTATAATAATCCGTTTCGAATTTGCAAGCATTATTTTTTGGTATGTAAAAAGCCGCCCGAAGGCGGCTTTTGTTGGATTCGCTCAAACGTGTTTCTCAATTGACTTGCGCAGACGCTTTCTTACGAGAGGAACAGGTTGATGTCGTCCTCCACGCTGCCGACGCCCGCGATGCCGAAGGTCTCGACGAGCACCTTTGCCACGTTCGGCGAGAGGAAGCCCGGCAGCGTCGGCCCGAGGTGGATGTTCTTGACCCCCAGTGAAAGCAGCGCGAGCAGCACGATGACCGCCTTTTGCTCGTACCAGGCAATGTTAAAGCTCAGTGGCAGCTCGTTGACGCTGGTCAGCGCGAACGCTTCCGCGAGTTTCTGCGCAATCACGACGAGCGAGTAGCTGTCGTTGCACTGCCCCGCGTCCAGCACGCGCGGAATGCCGCCGATGTCGCCGAGGTTGAGCTTGTTGTAGCGGTATTTTGCACAGCCTGCGGTCAGAATCACGGTGTCCTTGGGCAGCTTTTCGGCAAACTCCGTGTAGTAGTCCCGGCTCTTCATGCGCCCGTCGCAACCCGCCATGACGAAGAACCGGCGGATGGCTCCGCTCTTGACCGCGTCGATCACCTTGTCCGCCAGCGCGAGCACCTGCGCATGCGCAAAGCCGTTGACGAGCTCTCCCTGCTCAATCTCCTGCGGCGCGGGCAGGGTTTTTGCCAGCGCGATGATCGCGGAAAAGTCCTTCTTGCCGTCGATGTCCGGCAAAATGTGCTTGCAGCCCGGGTAGCCCGCCGCGCCGGTCGTAAAGATCCGTGCGCGGATCTCCTCGCTCTTGGGCGGCACGATGCAGTTCGTCGTAAACAGAATCGGCCCGCGGAAGGTTTCAAACTCGGTCAGCTGCTTCCACCAGGCGTTTCCATAGTTGCCAACGAAGTTTGCGTATTTCTTGAATGCCGGATACGCGTGCGCGGGCAGCATTTCTCCGTGGGTGTAGACGTCCACGCCCGTTCCCTTCGTCTGCTCCAGCAACTGCTCGAGATCGACCAGATCGTGGCCGGAGACGAGGATCGCGGGATTCTTGCTCACGCCGATGTTCACCTTCGTGATCTCCGGATTACCAAAGCGCGCGGTGTTTGCCGCGTCCAGCAGCGCCATCACCTTTACCCCGTAGGAACCCGTCTTGAGCACGAGCGCGGTCAGTTCGTCCGCCGAGAGCGCGTCGTCCAGCGTTGCCGCGAGCGCTTCGTAGAGAAACGCGCTGATTTCGTCGCTCTTGCTGCCGAGGTTTCGCGCATGCTCGGCATAGGCGGCAATTCCCTTGAGCCCGTAAATCACGAGCTCGCGCAGGGAGCGTACGTCCTCATTCTGTGTCGCGAGCACGCCGACCGACGACGCCAGATCCAGCATCGACTCCTTGCCCGAAACCGAGAAGGTGGCCGCTTCGTGGTACTTGCCGTCCGCCTTGCGCAGCCCGTCCCGAAACACCAGCACCTTCTGAATCTGGTGATCCAGCGCGTCGTTGTCGAAATTCGCATTCGTAATGGTCATAAACAGGCTCGTGAGCACCTCGCCGTTCAGCGCGTCGAGTTTCGATACGTCGAGTTGATCCGTTACGACGATGTTCGCAATTCCTTTGAGCGTATGGATCAACAGATCCATTCGTTTCGCGGTGTCCTCCGTTTTTCCGCAGACGCCGCGCACCGTGCAGCCCTTGCCGCCCGCGGTTTCCTGACATTGATAACAAAACATGCCCATATTCGTTCCTCCTGATACTCGTGATGATTCGCTTTTCGCTCGGTACAGGGAAAGTATAGTGGTATTTGCTTTGTCGTTTCTGTTTGTTTTGCAACGAATTCGTTTTGTTTGCAGAAAATGATGTTAGTTGAGTTGGAGAGTAAAAATAGAAGATGTGATGAAGATGCCAAGATTGCTTGGGCGTGTTTGCTCCTTTCGCGTTTGTCGACCCCTGCCTGTCGGAACAACAATTGATCTGTTTTTGTCTATTATACGCTAAATAACAGTAAAATTCCAGTCACCCTCTCCTTCTTCCCAAAAAGAGAAGGCCGGAGGAACCTCCGGCCTTCGCGATAGCGCTCGTTCTCCTGTTACGGATTCGCGGGAACGTCAAAGTCCCATTCTATGAGGTTTGCACGAATCTGCGCCAGCGGCGCGTAGTCCGTAATCGGGTTTTTCTCCAAGAACAGACGTTCCAGATTAGTCAGCCCCGTTAACGGGGTAACGTCCGAAATCGCATTGTCCTGCAGGTCGATGTAGCGTAGCTTTGTCAGGCCGGCAAGCGGTGTGATGTCCGAAATCAGATTGCCGCGCAGCGTCAACGCCTCCAGATTGGTTTCGTTCGCCAGCGCAGAAATGTCCGTGAGCCGCTTTCCGCCAAACACGGTCAGGCTCATCAGGTTCGGCATGTTTGCAACGACCGACAGGTCGTCGATGACGAGCCCGCCGAGCTGGAGCGACTCCAGCTTCGTCATGCCCGCAAACGAGCTGATGTCGATGGGCGCGCTTGGATCGTCCGCATTCTGCACGGCGTAGCCGAGTCCGAGGTAAGTAAGGTTCTTGAAGTACTTCAGCGCATCCAGATTGTGGATGTACGGCTGATTCGGGTCGACTCCCTGCTGCTGCATATCCAGCTCGGTGACCGCTTCCGCGTCCGCAACCGTGATGTCCCCCGTCGGGCGGTTCATCGCCTCGCGAACGAGCGTGTCGAGTACGTCGTCCCCAAATTCGATCACCTGATCGTTGGTTGCGGCTGCGGTGGGCGCGGCGCTCGCGTCCGGCGCGCCGGTTTCTACGGCGATCGCCTCCGGCGTCGGCTGCGGTTCCTCCGCCGTTTGCGGCGCGGCGCAGGCGGCTGTTCCGAACATAAGGATAGCTGCCGTCAGGCAGCACACAAGTTTCTTCATGTTGTTTGTTCCTCCATTGATTCCGCGTTCTCCGTTTTTGGTCAAACGCGCAGTTGCATTGCAAGCGATTCTTATTATATCATTCGTTTATCCGCATGGATGGCTTCCGGGGCAAACGTCACGGGGAGTTTGAGATCGACGCATTCCCGTCCCATTTGCCCCATTCACGAAAACACGGTGCGGCGGAGGCAAGTGCGCATGAAAGACGACTATGGTTATTTTGGCAAAGGCACCACCGGCTATGTGCACTACATGGAGTCCTTCCGGCGCAACAGCAACGGCGGCGGAAACAAGCCGCGCGGAAAAAGCGGCTGTCTCTCGACACTGTTATTAATGCTTGGAACCGTATGCTGCTGCATCATCTGTATGTGATTTTACACGTTTCGTAAACAAGAAAGACGGTATGTTTGTGCATACCGTCTTCTTTCTTTCGTTACCGTTCCAGCGCTCGTATCTGTTCGGATAAGAACGAGCGGTGCTGCGCAAGATTGTCCGTAATCAGCTCATAAGTCAGATAGTCCGGAGAAATCCGCTGGATCAAATCGCGAACACCCGCGCAGGTGAATGGCTGGTGCCGGTCAATCGAAAACGCATACTCGAACATCTGCCAGGCGCGCTCCTCATAGGTACTCCCCAGTTTGGGCGGGTTCGCCCGAACCGAGCGTGCATGTTCCCCCGTGATCGATTGATGCAGGTGCACGCCGCGAATCCGCTCCGCCAGCGCGCCGTGGCAGTCGAGCATACGGTGAATGTACGATAACCCCTCCTCCTGCGTCGCGATGCCCTCGTTCGTGTGAAACAGGTGCCCCGTGTCGAGCATCAGCCCGACGTTCTCGTAGGGAACGCCTTCGAGTAGCCGCCGCGTCATCGCGGGGTCGGTCAGCGTCAACCCCGGCTGCCAGAGGTTTTCGAGCAGCAGCAGCGGGCGGTAGCGCACGCCGGAGAGCGCCTCGCCGAGCAGATCGCAGGTTGCGTCGATCACCTCCGCGCTCGAATGCCGAAACGCGCCGCTCATCGCCTCGCTGATCCCCGCATCGGATACATGGAACACCACGTATTCCGCGCCAAACACCTCCGCCTTGTCAAAATCCGCGCGAACGCGCTCAACCAGCGCGCGTTTCGTCGCCCCGCCGTAGACCGATTCGCAAACGTCGAGTGAGCCAAACTCGCGAACGAGCGCCGCCTCGTCCCCACGATAGAAATCAACCCAATAGGGGTAGTAGAGCATATGCTGACCCACGACGCAGGATTCCGGCACGATCTCTCGCGGGTCGGGATCGCAGGCGAGCAGTTCCACCCCGTCCAGCGAGAATTCGTTCAGAAACGAAAGAAGCGCCTCCCTATAGGGGAAGCGATCCAAATCGTAGGTGCTGGTGGTGAGGTTCATCAGCGTCTTCATGTGTCCAACTCGCGCCCGACCATGTCGCTGCTCTCGCCCTTTTGACCAAACAAAGCATAGCTGGAGAAGCGCTTTGCCGCCGCCCAGTCTGTTTCGTTCAGCGTCACGCGATATCCGCCGCAATTGAGCACATACCATTCATGATATGGCACATTGGAGCCGGAAAACGCGGTCATCACCGCCATAATCACGCCGCCATGCGCCGCAACGCCGATTTCGGTCTCCCCGCGGGAGATTGCGTCTTGCACCGCGCCCGTAAACGCCGCCGCCGCGCGCTGCCCAAAGTCCGGAATACCCTCGCCGTTCGGGCAGCGATCGACGCAGCCGCCCGCAACCCATGCGCGATAGTCGGAGTCGAACTCCATCTCCTGTGCCGTTCGCCCCTCAAAATCGCCAAAGTCCATCTCGCGCAGATCCGGAACCGTAACGATTTCGGCGTTTGGAAAGCAGATCTTCGCGGTCTGCCGCGCGCGGAGCATTGGGCTGGAATAGACGAGCGTGATTTCGGGGTGGCGCTCGGCCGCCTCCGCTTCGCGCAGGCCTTCCTCGCAGAGCGGTTCGTCCGTTCGTCCGTTGTATCGGCCGGATAGATTTCCAGCGGTCTTTCCGTGCCGCAGTAAATAGATGGTCAGCATGTTTTCTACCCCTTGATCACCGTCGGGATTCCGCAGACCAGCCGCACCACGCGCGAAGCGTGTTTTGCCAGCTGAATGCAGAGCCTGCCGGTGGCTTCCCGTGCCTGGCGTTCCCGCGCGGAAAGCGGAATGATTCCGCTGCCCACCTCGTCGCACACCACGACTTCCTTTTCCAAAAGCGCGTCCAGAAGCTCCGGCGCGCGGTCGGGATCGTCAAACACGATGTTCTGTAGATGATACACCACGATCCGCTCATCGATCAAGCCATCCGCAATTTCTTCCTGCGAATAGCCGAGCGATTTTATAAAGTCGAGCTTACCGCTGCCCGCGCCGCCGATTACCAGAACCATATCCACATCACCCGTTGCGTGAGCATCAGCGCAGCGAGCATCGCCAGCTCGCTCACCTGTACCAAGTATCCGGAGAGATCTCCGCTCATGCCGCCAAACTGCCGCGTTGCCATTTTGGAAACCAGCCAGCCGCTCAGCGCGGCGGACAGCGCGACAAACAACCCCGCAAACGGCGAGATCGCGAGCATGATTACCGCGAGCACCACGAACCAGACGATCAGCGCCTGATTGGCCGATTCCTCCGGCGCGGAATCGCGCATGGCGGAGAGCATGCCCTCGCCGGAAGACTTTGACGCGACGGAAACATACCCCGCAACGGCGCGGCTCATCGCCGGAATCAAGAACAGAATGTAGAGGGCTCCGCTGTCGTCGACCAGCTCCGATGCGAGGGCGAAATACGCCAGCAGATACGCCGAGATGCCAATCACCGCAAACGCGCCGACGTGCGGGTCCTTCAGGATTTCGCGCTTCCGCTCCGGAGAGGCGTGACTGCTGAGCGCGTCCACCGTGTCGCAGAATCCGTCGAGGTGAATTCCGCCGGAGACGAGTACCGGCAGCAGCGTTACCCCCGCCGCAAAGAAAATGCCGTCGAACACGAGCCATTGGCACAAGGTCCACCACGCGGCGAGCACGAGGCCAATCAGCACGCCGACGAGCGGAAAGCTCGCGAGCAGATACCGCTGGTTCTCCGGCTTCCACTCCACCTTTGGCATGGGCACGCGCGAAAATACGGAAAACGCCATGGCAACGGAGCGCAATAGGTCTTTTGCGGAATGTTTCATAAAGGTAGTTGTCCTTTCAGTACCAGTGGAATGCCGCAAACGAGCTCGGCCACCGCGTCAAACCGCGCGGCGAGCGCGCCGTTGAGCCGCCCGATCGTTTCGATGTACCGCGCGGTACTCGCGCCATACGCCCCGCCGTCGCTGCCAACCTCGTTGGTCACGACGATCAGCGTGTCGCACTTTTCTTCCAGCGCGCGAATGTCCGCGAGGATTGTATCGTACACATCCCGCTCGTTGCCCAAATCGTCAAACATTTCGTTTGCCAGGAGGTTACACATGCACTCCAGCAGCACCGTTCCCCGCGCGGGAAAGACGATCCCGCCGACGTCCGTTTCGCGCTCAATGGTTACAAAGCCCGCGTCCGCGCGCTGCGCCTGATGGCGCGCAATTTTCGCGCGCGACTCCGCCTCATACGGGCGCATCGTCGCAAGATAGTAGCGCGGCGCGGGAAGTTCGCGCGCGAGCCGTTCGGCGTATGTGCTTTTTCCGCAGCCGGAGCCGCCGGTGAGCAGGATTCGCATGTTTTTTCGCCTACATGCCGATGTCGGCAAACGTCATCAAATCATAGTACACCGCGAGCGCCATATCCAGCAGCGGCAGCAGCGCAACCGCGCCCGTACCTTCGCCGAGGCGCATTTGAGCCTGAATCAACGGCTCCGCGTCCAGCGCGGCGAGCACCGCGCGGCTCGCGGGCTCGGCGGATACGTGGCTAAAGAGCATGGTTTTGCGCGCTTCCGGCCAGATGCGGCTGGCGACGAGCGCCGCCGTCGCGCTGATGAACCCGTCGACGACAATGGGCACGCGATACAGCGCCCCGCCAAGGTAGATGCCGACCATACCCGCTATGTCAAACCCGCCCAACTTGGCGAGCACGTCCAGCGCGTCCGCCGGATCGGGTTTGTTCACGGCAATCGCGGTCTCAATGGCCGCGATCTTGCGCCGCAACCCCGCCTCATCCAGCCCCGCGCCAACGCCGGTCATCTCCACTGCGGATTTGCCCAGCAGCACGGCGGAAACCGCGCTGGAGGTTGTCGTGTTGCCAATGCCCATTTCGCCGGTCGCGAGAATGCGATAGCCTTCCGCTTTGCAGGATTTCACCAGCTCAATTCCGGTCTCGATTGCGCGAAGCGCCTGCTCCCGCGTCATCGCGGGGCCAAGCGTCATGTCCGCCGTGCCGGAGGCAACTCTGCGGTCGAGCAGCTGCTCCGCGTTCACGCGGCGGAACATGCCCATGTCCACGGCAATGCTCTCCGCATGCGCCTGCTTTGCCATGATGCAGACGGAGGAGCGCTTGTTTGCGATGAACTCCGCCATCACCGCCGTGATCTCCGGCGGGGTGGAGGCGACGCCCTGCGCGGTGACGCCGTTGTCCGCGCAGAGCACGAGCACCGCGCGCTTGCCGATGTTCGGCTGGTCGGTGCCCTGCGCGCCCGCGAGCGTAACCACCGCGCGTTCGAGCAGGCCAAGGCTGCCGACGGGCTTTGCAATGTTGTTCCAGCGCGCTTCGGCGCGCGCCGCCGCGCCTTCGTCGAACGCGGGAATCGTCTTTTTGAGTTGGTCGAGATTCATGTATGTTCTTCTTCCTGCCATTGTGCGAGCATGCGCCGCATCCAGGCGGGCACGTCCATCGCGTAGGCCTTGTTGATGTATTCGGGCGCAAACACCGCGCCGATTTCGCCGATTGCCGCGGTCTGCCCGCCGTCCAGCAGGAGCCCGTGTGTGCCGTAGGCCCTCGCGAGGCTGAGGTCGTGCACCACGGAGACCACCGCGCGGCCGGGGGTTTTGACCCACTCGGCAATCAGCTCGAACACCTGCTTTTGGTAGACCAGATCGAGGTGGTTCGTCGGTTCGTCCAGCAGCAACACGCTTGGATTCTGCGCAAAGAGCTGCGCCAAGAACGTCCGCTGGAGTTCGCCGCCGGAGAGCGTCAGCACGTTCTGGTCGGCAAAGCGGGTCAGTCCCGTGAGCTCCAGCGCGCGGGCGACCATCGGCTCGTCCTCCTCCCCGCTTCCGGAGAAGAGTCCGGGCGAATAAGCGTAGCGCCCGAGGCGAACGACCGCGCCAACCGTGAACCCGTAACCCATCGCATGGGACTGCGAAAGCACGCCAATGCTTCTTGCGATCTCTCGCGCGCGAAGGCGCTTGATGTCCCGCCCTTGCACGAGCACCTCGCCGGTATAGGGCGTGCCCTGCGATATGGCGTTGAGAATCGTGCTCTTGCCTGCGCCGTTCGGGCCGACGATCATGAGCCACTCGCCCTCGCTGAGGGAAAAACTCACGTCGTTGACGATGGTCAGCGCGCCGTAGCGCACCGAAAGATGCTTTACGTCGAGCAGGTTCATACGCGCGCCCTCTTTGAACGATAGAAAATCGCGATAAACAGAAACGCGCCGACGAACGACGTCACCACGCCGATTGGCAGCTCAACGGGATTGAGCAGAATGCGCGCAACGAGATCCGCCAGCATCAGAAAGATGGCTCCGCCAAAGAGCGAGGCGGGCAGGAGCCGCCGGTGGTTCGGGCCGACGATCATGCGCACCATGTGCGGCGTGACCAGCCCGACAAACCCGATTGTCCCGCCGACGGACACGCAAACGCCGACCAGCGCCGAGACCGCGATGAGCAGCACGAGCTTGATCCGCTTGACCGGAACGCCGACGTTGCGCGCGTTGTCCTCGCTGATGGCAAAAGCGTTGAGCTCGCGCGCATAGCGCAGAATCACACCGCCAAACAAGAGCAAAGAGGCGAGCAGCACGAGCGCGTTTTGCATGCTCGCGCCGAGGAGCGAACCCATCGTCCAGAAGGTGATCTGTTTCACATGGTCGGAGGCAAACGTCACGATCAACGCAAGAATGCTCGAAACAAACATGGAATAAATCACGCCGATGAGGATGATCGTATTCGTAGACATTGAATAGTCTATTTTCTGCGCTAGGGAGAGGATGATCAGCAGCGAGAGAAACGCAAACGCGATGGCAAGCACCATTGTTCCCGCAAAAGGAATTCCGGGAATCGTAATGCCAAACGCAATCGCGATCACCGCGCCGAGCGACGCGCCGCTGGAAACGCCCAGCGTGCTGCCGTCCGCAAGGGGGTTCTTTAACAGCCCCTGCATCGCCGCGCCGCAGATGGAGAGCGCCGCGCCCGTGAGCGCAACGCAGAGCACGCGAGGCAGGCGAACGGAGAGAATAATCGGCACAGAAATCCCCTCCGGCATCGGCAGCCCGACAATCGCGTTCCAGATGACCGTCAGCGTTTCTTTTAGCGGCAGGCTCACGCTGCCGACGCAGACACAGAGCGCCATGGTTGCGAGCGTCGCGAGCGAAAACAGGACGAGCTCGCCCGCGCGAAACCCTTCCCGCTTGCCGCCATATGCCGAAGGCGCGGGGGACGGCGACGCGCCCCCAGCGCCCAGACGATTGTTATGCCGCATTGTCCTGCGTCACCGCCGCCAGAGCAAAGTCAAACAGCGCCTGCGCGCCGCTTGCCAGCCGCGGGCCGGGGCGGGAAAGCTCGTTGTTCGGCAGGTTGAGAATGTCGCCGTTCTTTACGGCGGTGACATCCTGCCAGCCCGCGCGGGCAAGAATCTCGTCCACCGGCTTCGGCCCTTCGCCAAAGTACATGGTGACCGTAACGATCAGATCCGGATTTGCCGCGAGCACCTGCTCTTCGGAGATCTCCGCCCAGCCGGTGAGATCCGCAAAGACGTTTTTCAGCCCCAGCATGGTCGCGATTTCGTCCATAAACGTGCCCTTGCCCGCCGTCCAGAGTCCGTATTGCAGCGGGGACACCTCAAAATAAACGCTCTTGCCCGCGAGTTCCCCCGCGCGTGCGGTCAGCGCGGCAAACGTGGTCTTCATGCTGTCCACCACCCCGGCGGCCTCCGCGTCGTGCCCCGTGAGCGCGCCGATCATTGCGATGGACGCATACACGCCCTCAATGTTCTGCGCATCCGAAACGACAACCGCGATGCCCGCCGCTTCGAGCTGGGCAACCTGTTCCTCGGTCTGCGCCATGGAGCTCATCAGCAGCACCTGCGGTTTCAGCGCGATGACCTGCTCGAGGTTGGTCTCCGCGCCGGACTGTACGGCGGGAATCTCCAGCACGTCCGCCGGATAGTCGCAGAACTCCCCGCGGCCAACGAGCAGGTCGCCCGCGCCGACGGCGTAGAGCACTTCGCAGTCCGCCGCGCTGAGCGCGACGACGCGCGTTGCGGGTTCGGAAAGCGTGATTTCGCGCCCGGTCATGTCCGTAATGGTGACGCCCGCGGACGCCTCGGTCGCTTCTGCAGTCGCTTCGGCGGTCGGTTCTGCCGTTGCCACCGGCTCGGCTGCGGCGGGTGCGCAGGCGGAAAGAACGCCCAGCGCAAGCAGCGCGCAGAGCAGCAGGGAAAGGATTGTTTTCTGTTTCATGAGTTGTTAGACCCCTTTCAAAGAAAAAATTGTTCCAATGAATCGTCTTGAGAGGGAGCCTGATTTCGAAATTGCCTGCCTCGTTTCGCCAGAGCCGCGAGCGGGAGACAATAAAAAAATTGCCCCGCTCTGGCGAAGAGAGGAGCAATGAAAAAATCGCGTGCCGTTCTGTCTGCGACGCATAGCTTCACCCCACCCCAGGAGCATTTCCATACGCAAACAGGTCTCCCGGCTTCGCATCATCCTACTAGGACGCCTTCCCGCGCAAATCACGCAGTGGCTAAGTGTGTCCGTTCGTCCGCTTCACGGTTACTGGGGTAGCTCGGAATTTACATCCGTATTCCCTTGGCGGTTGTCCCGCCAGCGCCTCTTCAGGCGCAGATGCATACGCTATTCATTTAAAGCTAGTATACGGTCAATTGGCGCTTGCGTCAATGGAGCGGGTAAAATATCGAATATCTTTTCGTCTTCGCATCGCGCCTAATCTTGCCTTTTCAGCCGAACGCCGTCCATCGCCGTAAAGCGTAGCACAAAGGTCTCCTGATAAGAGTTGTAACTATCCTGCCTGCAGACGATTTCCCAAACCGGCACAATCGTACCGGTGGACGCGCGGTAATCAGACGCGGCGGATTCACTCATGCGCTCGTCGCTGATCACTGCGGCGGAGAGCTGCACCGCCGAAACGGTGATTTTGGTCTGCCCAATCATGGTCTCATTCGACACATTGTCATAGCGGCTTTGCAGCAGCTCCTGTGCGTTTGCCAGCGCCTCTTTATACCCCATCACGGATTCCGTCCGTTCTACAGCATCCGAAACGGTAAACGGATCGCGCCAATCCACCATGGATGCGCCGCTGTCGTCGACATATACGCTAAGCACGGATTCGATTGGCTCGCCATAATAGTCCGACGGGCTGAGCTTGCCAAACGACGTCCAACCGCTGCGATACAACACCGGAAGCCCACCGCAGCTTGGCACATACACAAAGCACCAGCCGCGCGAGAGCACCGTTTCTCCCTCGGTTTCCGACGTTGTAAATCGGCAGGCACGTTCCGCGGCTTGCAGCATCATTCCCTCCACACCCAGTGCGCGAACCACGGCGTCCGCCAGCGGTTTTGCTTCGGTGACGGTTGTTTGAATAGGCTGATGAAGCTCCTTGGAATAATCCTGCTCCATCTCTATATCGTTTGCAAAGTATCCTTCCCGAATCATGTTGAGTTCTTCCGGATAGATGGAAAATGCACTCGCCCCATCCGAATACTCGTCCGCAAAGGCAACATAGGGTTCGCCATTGCGTTCACCAACGGCGGACAGTCTCGTCCCTTCGCCTTTTTCGGACAAGGTCCATGAAACCTCCGGCATCGCGGCATTCAGCATCGTCAGGAAGTCGGACTCGTCAATCGTCCGCCGCGAAATCGAAACGATCTCCGGCTTGGTATCCAGTGGCTCGGTTACGTCCGCGTCCACGGTAAACGTTACCGGATCCCGCAGGGATATCGTGTCCTGTTTGACGTGCGTTACCACGCGGGTAGGCACGTCCGAAATCCAAGGATTATTTTGATTGAACACATGACCGCTTGTTTCGACCACCGGCTGGTAGTCCGAAATCAGCGGATTACTGGAATCCAGCGACAGCCCGCTCGTGCCGCTCACCGGTTGGCACGCGGTGGTAAAGCAGCCGAACGCCAGCGTCAGCGTGAGCACCAGCGCAGCAATCCATCCAAGCGGCTTGCTCTTGTTTGCCAGAAACACGCCGTGTACGCGCCGCTGCGCCTGCTTTGCGACGCCCCGACCCGAGAGTCCGAGCGCGGGCGCGCCCAGCGCGGGCAGCGCGTAGAGCGAAAGCAGCAGGGTTGCGTAGCCCTCCCGTTCCTGCGGGGAGTACCGGCGCGTCACCGCCACGTCGCAGGCGGTTTCCATATCCGCTCGCATCAGCCGCGCCGCCAGCCAGACAAATGGATTGAACCAATGCAACGCGCAGAGCGCCGCAAGCAGCACGCTCACGACCGGGTCGAAACGCCGATCGTGCGTCAGTTCATGCCGCAGCATATGCCGGATCTCGTCTTCGCGCATGGCGATCAGCGCACCCAGCGGCACGAAGAGAATGCGCGGAAACACCATTGCCGGCGCACCGCAGGCATAGGTGCAGGCAAGGCGAACCCTGCCGCGCGTACCCATCTCCGCCTGCGTTTGAGCAAGGAGAGTCTGCAGGCGCTCCGTCGGCTCCGCCGCGTCCCGGCGGAGGTTTCGGCGCAGCACCGCATAGGAAACGATCATCCAGCCTCCGGTGAGGGCGGCGCCCGCCAGCCAGACGATTGCCCCGATTTGCTGCGCGGTGAGAGCCTGTTTGGGTGCGGCGGAGGGTTCTACTGCCGCTGCGTCCGCCACCGCCGGGGTGATTGCGCCTTCGGTGTTCGTTTCCGAAGAAGCCGTCGGCAGCTCCTTTTTTTCCGCCTGCGCCGCGACCACGGGCGATCCCGCTGCAACCTCATCGGGCAGCGTGAAGAGCCGCACCCCGCTGTCAAACGTAACCGGCAGCAGCAGCCGCGCAATCAGTAAAAACCACAGCGCATAATTCAGCGCGGGAGACAGCCAGCGCCGAAACAGGAACCGAACGAGCAGAATGCCGAGCACAACAAACGAGGCATAGATCGAAATCTCCAGCAGCACATTGAAGAGACTCATTTGTCCTCCTCCTCTTGCTCCTGGCTCAGCCGCGCAATCAAGGATTGCAGCTCGAGTTGATCCTCCCTCGACAGTCCGCAGTTTTCCACCATGCTCGCCAGAAAGAGCTTTGCGCTCGGTGCCGTCATTTTTTCGAGCACCGCCGCGCTCTCCGCCGCCGCGCAGTCCTCGCGATTGACCAGCGGCAGATACCGGCGGCTGCCGCGCACCGTATCGTAGCCAATCAAACCCTGATCCGTCATGCGTTTGAGATAGGTCAGGTAGCTGGAACGGTTCCAGTCCACGCTCGTCTTCGTCGCCTCCATCAATTCCGATAGATAGAGCGGCGCGCGCTGCCAGAGCGCTTCTAACAAAATCCACTCGTTTTTGGATAAAGTCTGCTTCATCTTTGGTACACTCCTCCGTTTCCGGCTGTACTAATCAGATTCTTGTATACACGAGTTTTATGTCTACTACTGTAGACCTGATGTTTTGCTTTGTCAACATGTTTCTTTTACCGCCGTCCGCGCCGAATCCCTTCTCATTTTTTACGCGTTGTGTTACCATAGATTGGGATAAAAATGGGAGAATATAGGCATATGAAGACACTGCTCCAGCACTGCCGTATCTACGACGGAACGGGAATGGACGCTTTCACCGGCGACATTCTGCTCGAAGACGACCGCATTGTCGAAGTCGCCCCGAAGATTGATGCCGCGGACGCGGAAACGGTCGATCTTTCCGGCAAGAGCGTTTCCTCCGGCTTTTTCGACGCGCATTCGCACAACGACTGGTTCGCCGCCAAACGCGACCCCGCGCCGTATTTCGAACCGTTCGTCCGGCAGGGAATCACCTCGTTCATCACCGGCAACTGCGGTCTTTCAATGACCGGTTTTACGTCGGACAGCGCCAACAAAGACAAGGTCGGCGCGGGTCTGTTCCACATGACCGACCTTTCGGGCGAGTACCCCTCCACGGGTTCGCTCTTTGACGCGATTGACGGCAACACGCCGCTCAACATCGCGTCGCTGGTTGGCCACTGCTCCGCGCGCGCGAGCGAAACGGGCTATCGAAACGGCCCGCTCTCGGACGACGAACAGGAGCACATGCTCGCGCTGCTGGAAGAAAACCTCAAGCAGGGCGCCTGCGGCGTTTCGCTGGGGCTCATGTACGAACCCGGCCTCTACGCGCCGAAAGAGGAACTGCGCGAGGTCGCAAAGCTCTGCGAGCGCTACAACCGACCGCTGACCGTCCACCCCCGCGCCTGCTCCGCCGTTTCGATGGCGTATCTGGAGCTGCTGGGTCGGCCGCACCTGCTGCGCGCGCTGGACGAGCTGGAGGAGGTCACGCGCGGGCTGCACGTAAAGCTGCAATATTCCCACGCAATCTTCGTCGGCACCAGTTCCTTCAAATGCAAAAACGAACTCGTGGAAATCATCGAGCGCATGCGAGCAAACGGCGTAGACGCCATGTTCGACATCTACAGCGAACTGCTGGGCGTATCGGTGATCACGGTCGTCATGCCGACGTGGTATCAGGCGCTATCCCGCGCGGACAAGCAGAAGTTCTTCAACAAACTCCGCTTCCGCATTCTGGCAAACGCATCGATCCTGCTGCTGGGCTTTAGCTTCAAGGATATTCAGGTTGCCTACATCGGCGAAGGGTATGAAGCTTACGAAGGCAAAACCGTCCACCAGATCGCCAAGGAGCTCCATACGAACGACCTGGACGCCTACCTGATGCTCTGCGAACAGAGCAACTTTACCGGTCGCGTCAACATGGGCCCGTATAGTACACCGGAGATCGTCACCGCGCTCTCGCGCCACGAGAACGTGCTGTATATGACGGACGCCTGGGTCGAGGAACACGGCGTGCAGAACCCCGCCATCTACGATTGTTTTCCGAAGTTTCTGCACCTCTCCCTCAACGGAAAGGGCGACACGATGCCCCGCGCGATTCGAAAGATGACCGGCGCGGTGGCCGACCGGTTTTCGATTCCGCAGCGCGGATACGTCAAGCCGGGCTATTTTGCCGATCTAACCGTGTTCGACGAAGCCGCGCTCAAGAACGGCAAGCCGGATCAGTCCCGCGCGTTCGGCATTGATCGGGTCTACGTCAACGGCAAGCTCGTTCTAAAGGACGAGCAACTCGACGAAGCGGCCTTTCGCCGCGCGGGCCGCGCGCTGCGCGTTTAGCGCAAAGCACAATCTCACTGCCCGCCGTGTTGCCGCGCGGGAAAGGAGGATCGCTTGAATAACCTGTTGCAGCTGAAATATGCCGTCGAGGTCGAGAAAACCGGCTCCATCAGCAAGGCCGCTGAAAACCTCTATATGAACCAGCCGAACCTGAGCAAGTCCATCCGCGAGCTGGAGGACGACCTCGGCATCGCCATCTTCGACCGAACGGCAAAGGGCGTTGTCCCGACCGATAAGGGACGCGAGTTCCTCGGCTACGCGCGCAGCATTCTCGCGCAGGTTGCGGAAATGGAGGCGCTCTACCGCCCGGCGGACGAAAAGAAGCAGCGATTCGACCTTTGCGCGCCGCGCGCAAGCTATGTTTCGCATGCGCTGACGGATCTGATCCTCTCGCTCGGAGCGGACGCGGACTATGCGATTGACTACCGCGAGGCGGGCGCGATGCGAACGATCAAGCAGGTTGCAAACGGGGTGGATCAGCTCGGCGTCATCCGTTACCAAACGATCTACGAATCCAACTTTTTTAACGCCCTGACCGAGCGCTCCCTACAGGTGGAACCCATCTGGGAGTTCTCCTCCGTCGCGCTCATGAGCCGGAACCATCCGCTTTCGAGCCAGCCCGCTGTGCAGGAAGCCGACCTGCTGGACTACGCCGAGATTCTGTATGGCGACGCGACCATTCCCTCCCTGCCCATCAACCAGGCGCGCGAAATCGCGCAGGCGGCGGAGACGAAAAAGACGATCACCGTCTACGAGCGCGCAAGCCAGCTCGAACTGCTCAGCCGGTTGGAGTCGGCCTACGCGTTGACCTCGCCCATGCCGCAGGATGTGCTGAACCGCTTCGGGCTCGTTCAAAAGCGCTGCGACATGCCAAACAACACGTTTCGGGACGTGCTGATCTACCGCGCTGGCTACCACATGACGCGGCTGGATCGGCTGTTCATCGAGAAGCTCCGCGAATCGGCAAAACGGGTTTTGGCTGAATAAACGCGATTACTGTACCCACCGAACGTCGGGTTTTATCCGAATAAACATGATCTCTATGCCCGACTAGTGTCGGGTTTTTTCTTTTCGAATAACTGCGCGAGACCGCAAAACTATTTTTTCTTGAATCAGCAGCGATCCCTACACCCGGCACTCGCCGGGCGTTTTTTTGTACTTGTTTGTTATTAACTACCGTTTTCATTGTTATGATATAACATTTGCAATGTTATATTCAGTATTGTTATATCGATATACATATACTGATATTCCGGATTTCTGTCTTCCGGTTTCTTGCCCCATCGCCTATTCTATAGACAGAAAGAGAGCTTCCGGATTCGACATCAACCGGTTTCAACGGCGGGCAGGCCGCAAAGCCGGAGCAAATCCACCGGAAATCGGCGGCGGGCAGGCCACCAAACGGAAAACACGCTCGAATTTCGGCGGCGGGCAGGCCGCCAGGCGAACACACCATTCCGGAAATCACGCTTTCTCCGGCAGCAACGCACCGCGGGCAGGCGGGCGGAGCAGCCAACGAAATCCCCGCAACAGCCGGATTCGATCAATCAAGATCGAATCCGGCGCGGGCAGTCCCAGACACAACAACGACTCTTCCGCATTCACCGGCGCAAAGGAAGGCCAAGAATGCGCTTTATAAAAAGAGGAACCAAGAGGAACAGAGGAGATGGAACGTATGAAACAGCAGATGATTCGAACCCCGATTGACAGCATCGAAACCATGGAGGGCGCGTTTATCCGCCTCCGCGAAGCACAAAAACAGTTTTCAACCTACACCCAGGAGCAGGTGGACAAGATCTTTCTCGCCGCCGCAACCGCCGCCAACAAGGCACGCATTCCGCTGGCGAAACTCGCCGTGGAAGAGACCGGCATGGGCGTTGTGGAGGACAAGGTGATTAAGAACCACTATGCTTCCGAATATATCTACAACGCCTATCGCAACATGAAGACCTGCGGCGTCATCGAAGAGGACAAGTCCTACGGTATCGTCCGCATTGCGGAACCCGTCGGCATCATCGCCGCGGTCATTCCGACCACCAACCCCACTTCGACCGCCATCTTTAAGACGCTGATTGCGCTGAAAACGCGCAACGGCATT
Source organism: uncultured Christensenella sp. (assembly GCA_964509485.1). Classification (GTDB taxonomy): domain Bacteria; phylum Bacillota; class Clostridia; order Christensenellales; family CAG-138; genus UBA7703. Next base: position 3,767 of record CAZDXW010000031.1, on the reverse strand, counting down.
CTCATTAGCCCGCACCCGCGCGCCAAGCGCTCGACCATTGAGGCCGCGCGCATCGTGCTCGACGCGGCGGTTGCCGCCGGCGCGCCGGAAGGCATCATCGACTGGGTCGACGCGCCAAGCCTGGAGCTGACCAACCTCGCGATGAAGGAAGCGGACATCATTCTCGCCACCGGCGGCCCCGGCATGGTGAAATCCGCCTACAGCAGCGGAAAGCCCGCCATCGGCGTCGGCAGCGGCAATGTGCCTGCCATCATCGACGACTCGGCGGACATTCTCTCCGCCGTGAGTTCGATTATTTTGAGCAAGACCTTTGACAACGGCATGATCTGCGCCTCGGAGCAGAGCGTCATTGTCGTCGACTCCGTCTACAACAAGGTAAAGAAGGAGTTTGTCGACCGCGGCTGCTACGTGCTCAAGGGCGAAGAGACCGAAAAGGTTCGCAAGACCATTCTGATCAACGGCGCGCTGAACGCCAAGATTGTCGGACAGTCGGCGTATGCCATCGCGAAGCTCGCGGGCGTCACCGTGCCGGAAGCGACCAAGATACTCATCGGCGAGGTCGAGAGCCTTGAGCTTAGCGAAGAGTTTGCGCATGAAAAGCTCTCCCCCGTGCTCGCCATGTACCACGCAAAGGACTTTGAGGAAGCGCTGGTCAAGGCCGAGCGCCTGATTGCGGACGGCGGCTACGGCCACACCGCGAGCGTCTATCTCAACCCGGTTACAGAAACGGAAAAGCTCGCCGCGTACACCGCACGCATGAAGACCTGCCGCATCCTGATCAACACCCCGTCCGCGCACGGCGGCATCGGCGACCTGTATAACTTCAAGCTTCTGCCGTCGCTCACGCTCGGCTGCGGCAGCTGGGGCGGCAACTCGGTCTCCGAAAACGTAGGCCCCAAGCACCTTTTAAACATCAAAACCGTTGCCGAAAGGAAAGAGAATATGCTTTGGTTCCGCACGCCCGAAAAAGTGTACTTTAAACGAGGCAGCCTGCCGGTCGCGCTGGACGAACTGAAAAACGTGCTCGGCAAGAAGCGCGCCTTCCTGGTCACGGATACCTTCCTCTACGAAAACGGCTATACCAAACCCGTGACGGACAAGCTGGACGAAATGGGCCTTGCGCACGAAACGTTCTTTAACGTATTGCCCGATCCCACGCTGGCCAGCGCCAGAGAGGGCGCAAGGCAGATTGCAGCCTTCAAGCCGGACGTGATCATCGCGCTCGGCGGCGGCTCCGCCATGGACGCGGCAAAGATCATGTGGGTGCTCTACGAGCATCCGGAAGCGGACTTTATGGACATGGCGATGCGGTTTGCGGACATCCGCAAGCGCGTCTATACCTTCCCGAAGATGGGTGAGAAAGCCTACTTCGTCGCGATTCCGACCACCGCGGGCACCGGCAGCGAAGTCACGCCGTTTGCGGTCATTACGGACGAGACGACCGGCGTGAAATATCCGCTGGCGGACTACGAGCTCATGCCGGATATGGCAATTGTCGACGCGGACATGATGATGGACGCGCCAAAGGGGCTCACCGCAGCGAGCGGCATCGACGCCGTGACCCACAACCTCGAAGCCTACGCCTCCATGCTCGCCACCGACTTTACGGACGGCACGGCGCTGCGTTCGCTCAAAATGATCTTCGAATACCTCCCCCGCGCCTACGACAACGGCGCAAAGGACCCCGTTGCCCGCGAAAAGATGGGCAACGCCGCCACGATGGCGGGCATGGCGTTTGCCAACGCGTTCCTCGGCGTTTGCCACAGCATGGCGCATAAGCTCGGCGCGTTCCACCACATTCCGCACGGCGTTGCCAACGCGCTGATGATTGACGAGGTCATTCGCTTCAACGCAACGGACGTTCCGGTCAAGATGGGCGCCTTCTCGCAGTATGATCACCCGCACACCGTGGCCCGCTATGCCGAAGTGGCGGACGCGCTGGGCCTCAAGGGCAAGACGGACGCAGACAAGGTAGAAGCGCTGATCGAAGCGCTGGACGCGCTCAAGGAGCGGGTCGGCATCAAGAAGACCATCCGTGACTACGGCGTCAAGGAAGAGGACTTCCTCGCGCGGCTCGACGAAATGGTCGAGCAGGCGTTTGACGACCAGTGTACCGGCGCAAACCCGCGCTACCCGCTGATGGGCGAAATCAAGCAGATGTATCTCAACGCGTACTACGGAACCCACAAAACCGTTTGACGGGAGGAAACGAGTATGAATCTAACAAACGTTCTCGCGCGCCGCGCGAACAAGACGATCTATCGCGACGGCGACACGGTCGTCAAGGTCTTCGGCGAGGGATTCAAAAAGGCGGATGTGCTCAACGAAGCGCTCAACCACGCCCGCGTGGAGGAGACCGCGCTGCATGTGCCGAAGCTCTACGGCGTCGGCATGACGGACGACGGCAAATGGTACATCCAAACGGAGTACATCGAGGGCACGACGCTCGCCGAGCAGATGGCGGCGCACCCGGAGGAGCAGGAGAAGTATCTGGAGCTGTTCGTCGATTTGCAGTTGACCATGCACCGCCAGATCTGCCCCTTGCTGCCGCGGCTACGGGACAAGATGGATCGAAAGATCATCCAGACCGAGCTGCCGACGGCGACGAAGTATGACCTGCATACCCTGCTGGAGTCCATGCCGCGCCACAACAAGCTCTGCCACGGGGACTTTAACCCGACCAACATCATCCTGCGCGACGACGGAACGCCTTATATCATCGACTGGTCGCACGCAACGCAGGGCAACGCCTCCGCGGACGCGGCGCGCACGTTCCTGCTCTTTTCCCTCGCGGGCGACGACGAGACCGCCGAAGCGTACCTCAAGCTCTTCTGCGAAAAGAGCAACACGCCGCGGCAATACGTCCAGAAATGGATTCCCATCGTCGCGGCCAGTCAGAGCGTCAAAGGCAGGCCGGAGGAACGCGAACTGCTCTTCCGCTGGGTCGACGTGGTCGACTACGAGTAACCGCACCATTCGTTTCGACGCGTGAGCGCCGGAAGGAAGCGGTTTCAAATAGATACGCTTTCCATTTTCCTTCCTTTGCGATCGACCGACTGTCGTGCTCAAGCAGCATGGGCAGCCGGCCGGTTGTGTTTTGTCGGATTCTCTTTTATAATGGTTCGAACGATTTTTTGAATCAGATGTATTTTTAACCGGAGGTTCTCGCAAATGGATGTTCTTTCTGATGCTCTTTCCATTGGGATTCGTGCCGAGCGCGACGTGCTCGTTACCGCCGAAAACACCGCCCGTGCGCTTGGCAGCGGCGGGCTGCCCGTCTACGCCACACCCGCGATGATTACGCTCATGGAGCTCTGCGCCGCCGAGAGCGTGCTGCCGTATCTGCCGGAGGGCAGTTCCTCGGTCGGCACGCGGATCGACGTAAAGCACCTTTCCGCAACGCCCGTCGGCATGACCATTCGCTGTGAGACGGAACTGATCGAAGTCGACCGCCGTCGGCTCGTGTTTGCCTGCAAGGCGTTTGACGACGCGGGGCTCATCGGCGAAGGAATACAGGAACGCTTTGTCGTGGACAACGCAAAGTTCATGGAGAAGACGGAGCAAAAGCTCCGCGATTAACCCCGCGCAAACGCCAAAAAACAGCGTTTCATTCCCCCGCGCAACAATCTCGTTGTACGGGGTGTTTTTTTTGTTTAATTGTTTGAACCGTAAATTGACAGTTGTTGTCCAGCGCGGTAAAATAAACGCAGACTCCATTTCTAGTTTATTGTTTCGCAATCCCAAATAGAATATTGTTAGGGAGGTAT
>CAZDXW010000030.1:25258-34827 GCA_964509485.1 uncultured Christensenella sp. | reverse complement strand
AGCTGGATTCGCACCCCGCTGGGCGTTCGCTCACGCGGCGGAGCAATGTTCTGCGACCGGCGGTATGACCACGTGTTTACCTACCACAACGGCGCGGATTCCTACTATGCCGCGCGCGGGTTCCGCGGCGTGCTCAGGGTATAACGGCAATCGGCGACACAAACAGAGGGAGAACGGCAAGTTCTCTCTCTGTTTTTTAGAAAGAAGCTTCATTCGTTGGAAAACCTGACAGGCTCTTGTCCGGTTCACTCGGTTAGACTAAACTGGTATCATTCGTAGTAAATCTGTGTTTCCGTATTTCTGCCTGCTATCAATCGAAAATGGAGGGTTTATGCGCTACACGCTCGATCTCAACCGCATTCCACTCGCGGACTACCAAACGCTGCTGGCAAACCAGAACCTGCTGCCCGGACGGCGTCTGCTGCACGACGGAATCGACCGCCATTTTCAAGCGCTCTCCGCCGAACAGATCGAAACCCTCGCACAGCTCAAGCAGCGCCTTTCCGCGCCGCAAAAGCTCGCCGCGCTTGCCGCCGCAACCGGCATTTCGGAGGAGTACCTCGTGCTGCTTAAGCGGGAGATTGGCTCGCTGGAGCAAAAGCCGGTTCCGCTTACCGCATTCCCCGGGCTGAACGAAAAGTTGCTCGACTCGCTGCGTACGCAAGGCTTCGCCACGTCGAAGGACGGGTTTGAACACGGGGAAGCAAACAGCGAGCTGTTTTGCCTCTGCGACCTCGCGCGGATCAACGGCGTTGGCGGCGTTGCGGCGCGGGCATTCTACGAAGCGGGCTATCGCTCCGTGACCGACGTTGCAGCAGCAGGCGCAAAAGAGATGCTCGCCCGCGTCAGCGTGGTCAACGCCGAGCATGGCTACTATAAGGCGAAGCTCGGTGAAAAGGACATGCAGTTCTGCATTGATTTTGCGCGGTTGATCGAGCGGTTTTCCTAACATCGCGTGCACACAAAAAACGCTCCAAGCCAAACGAGGTTCGGAGCGTTTCTGTTTGCGGGATTCGACCGATATTTACATCCAACCCATCAAGCCGAAGACGACCAGCGAGAGAATGTCCACGCCAAAGATGATGCCGAGCGTAATAAGCTTGTTCTTCATCTTCTTCATGTCGTGAACGACAAACGCCATCGTAAAGAACGGCAGGTAGCCAATCAGCCAGACGAGGTACGGACAGCTGCGGCTCCACCACGGGTATTCCCAGGTGAGCAGGCCGGCGTAGTTGAGGAAGCATTCAATGATGACCGCGAGCGTGGTGTAGATCACCGCCATGACCACGCGGTTGTTGATGCCGAGGATCTTCATCTTGGGGTCTTTCGGCAGCGTCAGGCAGACGACGACACCCATCATCGCGAACATAAACGAAATCTCGATGTTGTAGCCAATCAGGAGCAGCAGCGCGGTGTCGCCAATGCCCATCGGCGTGCCCCAAACGGGCGCGAACCCCGACGCGTGAAAGACGATGCTGTTCCAGATTTCGTTGAACAGATCCATTCCCCAGAGCGCCGCGCCGCCAAGCACAACGTTCCAGTTCTTCGCGCTGATTTCCTTGTTGTAGATGTACATCACGATGAGCAGCATGGGTACGACATACCATTTGAGTGTGAGCGCGGGATTGCGCAGAATCTCCAGCGCACTGGTCGAATAAGCGGACATCGACTTGCCTCCCTTGAATTGTATGAAATTGAGATGTGCTACTACCAGAATACGCCGTTTTTCCCGCTTGTCAACCAAGCCGGAACCGGTACTGCACAAAAGTTCAGTTTCGGGTAGAATTCCCCTATATGGTGACATACGCACACTGTACAAGAAATACAGTATTCACAAGAATGGGAAAAGTGGTATACTCAACCTATATCAAGAAGGGGGTAAATGATATGGAAAACTTTGATTATTCGTACTCGTACCAGGCAAGTCCTTTTATGACGGTTTTGTCCCTCGCGCTCGCGGTGCTCGGCATCGTCGCGATGTGGAAAATCTTCGAGAAGGCGGGCGAACCCGGCTGGGCGGCGATCATTCCGTTCTACAACCTGTATGTTCTCTTTAAGATCACCTGGGGCAATGGCTGGAAGTTCCTCTTCCTGCTCATCCCGATTGCGAACGTCGTGTTTGCGATCATCACCATGGTCAAGCTCGCAAAAGCCTTTGGCAAGAGCGGCGGCTTCGCGGTGGGCCTGATCTTCCTGAGCATCATCTTCTACTGCATCCTCGCATTTGGCGACGCACAGTACATTGGCGTTCCCGAACCGGCATAACGAAACAAACAAAAAGACAAGCGCCGAAAGGCGCTTGTTTTTTGTGGTGCACCCTCGCATTTGGCGGGCGCAGTGTCTCAGCGTTCCCGAACCGGTATAACGAAACAAACGATATCAGCACAAAAAGAGCGCCCCTTCGGGGGCGCTCTTCGTTGCTTACGTTTGAATTCTAATAGAACAGTACGCGCCGAAAGGCGCTTTTCGATCAACAGTTTTAAAGAGGCTTCGGCTCGCTGGCGCATTCGTTTTTGGTGCCGAGCAGCATCTGCAACCCGTGCTCCAGCGCGGGCAGCACCGGCTCCAGATTCTCCCGCACCGCCTTCGGGCTGCCGGGCAGGTTCACAATCAAACTGTCGTGATACAGCCCCGCCGCCGCGCGCGAGAGCATCGCGCGGTTCGTAATATTCAGACAATACGCACGCATTGCCTCCGGAATGCCGGGCGCCATCCGCTCGCAGACGGCAATCGTCGCCTCGGGCGTGACGTCCCGCTTGCTAAACCCCGTTCCGCCGCTCGTGAGGATCAGGTTCGCGCCGACCTCGTCCGCGTGACGCTTTAGCTCAGCCTCGATGAACGGCTGCTCGTCCGGCACAATGCTGGTTTCCACGACCTCGTACCCTGCCGCTTTTAGCAGCTCAGCCGCGAGCGGGCCCGCCGTGTCCACGCGCTCCCCACGATAGCCCTTGTCGCTGACGGTGATGACGGACGCTTTGAACATGTTCTTTGTCCCCCTCTTGCGGAATTCGGTCGAAGCTCGACTAAAACCCAGTATATCAGCCGTGCGGCGCGGGCGCAATCCGCTCCGACGCGCACACCTCGCAAAGCGGCATCACCGCGTGCTTCGGCAGCGCAAACCAAGCCTCACTGCCAACCGCAAACCGCCCGGCGGATTCCTTGCCCAGCTCCGCGCGAATCGTTCCCGACGCACCCGCGGGCAGCAGCGTCAGCACGCGGGAAAACACATCCTCCTGCGCGTCCAGCACGCGGCATAGCAGCGCATTCTCCGCGCCCGCCTCGCAGGGCACGATGTTGTGCGCGCGCACGCCCACGTGGGTCACCGTTTGTTCCGCGACGTCCTCGCAGACGAGGATCGCGTTCCATTCCGGAACGGCGAGCCTGCCCGCGTCGGTTCGGCTGGCCGCCGCGCAGTTCTTGCAGCCGGAGATGCGCGCCGCCTGGAGCGTCACCGGACGCTCAAAGAACGTTCCCGTCGGCAGCACGGGCTCGCTCTGCCCCGCGTTGAGCACGCAGACGCGCTCGCTCATGCGATAGACCTCGCCCCGGTCGTGGGAAACCAGCAGCGCCACGCCGGAAAACTCCGCGAGCGTCTGCCGCACCTCCGCCTCCATCTGCCAGCGCAAATGCGAGTCCAGCGCGGCGAACGGCTCGTCCAGCAAAATCGCTTCCGGCTCGCCCGCGAGCATGCGGCAGAGCGCAACGCGCTGCATCTGCCCGCCGGAGAGCTCGCGCGGATAGCGCCCCTCCAGCCCGTTCAGGTGAAAGCGCGCGATCAGGCTCTCCCGCTTTTGCGCGCGAACGCGCGCATCCCGCTCAAACGAAAGCCCCGCGTCGACGTTTCCGCGCACGGTCATATTCGGAAACAGCGCATACCGCTGAAACAGATACCCAACCTTTCGCGCCTGCGGCGGCAGGTCAATTCCGCTTGCTGAGTCGTAGAACACGCGCCCGTCGAGCACAATTATTCCCGCGTCCGGCCGTTCCACGCCCGCGATGCAGCGCAGCGTCATGCTCTTTCCGCTGCCGCTCGCGCCTAACAGCGCGGTAACCCCCGCCTGCGCTTCGAACGCGACGTTGAGCGAAAAACCCTGCAGCTTTTTTTGAATATCGACCGAAAGCGCCATCGATTCTCCTTTTTATACCAAGAAGTGACCCGCAACCGCGCGGATCACCATTTTTTCACGTTCATCAGTTTCGAGTCTGCAAAGATGTTCATGGCAACGACGATGCCAAACGAAATGAGCAGGATGATCGCGACCCAGAGTCCCGCGGTGAGGTAGTCCCCGTTTTGAATGACCATTGCAATGCGCTGGGAGATCGTGCCCGTTTTGCCCGCGATGTTTCCCGCGAGCATGCTCGTTGCCCCGTATTCGCCGAGGGCGCGCGCAAACGTGAGAATCATTCCGCTGACCACGCCCGGCCCCGCCGAAGGCAGCACCACGCGCCAGAAGATCGCCCGTTCGCTCATGCCGAGCGTGCGCCCCGCGTAGACGAGCTCAATGTCCACCTGCTCAAACGCCGCGCGGGCGTTGCGGTACATCAGCGGAAAAGCGATGACGCTCGCTGCGAGCACGCAGCCCAGCCACGACTGCACCACCTTGATCGAAAACTCTTCAAACAGAAACGAGCCGATCGGACGCCGCAGGCTGAAGATCAGCAGCAGAAAAAAGCCCGCGACCGTCGGCGGCAGCACCATGGGCAACGTCAGAAACCCGTCCACGAACGCCTTGGCTTTTTTGCCCATGTGCATGACGCTTCTGGCCGTCCAAACGCCGAGAAAAAAGCAGAGCACGGTCGCAACCAGCCCGGTTTTCAGCGAAATCCAGAGCGGGCTATAGTCGAGATTTTTTAGAATCTCCCAGATGTCCTGCAAGGCGCTTCCTCCTTTGCCGTTTTGTCTATCGTATCATAGTTTGCGGTTCGAATGTAGAATCAAAAGCGCCCGCCGCCAAACCGCATGACGGCGGGCATTCGGCGGTTCGTTCGTTGCAAAACCGCCCGGGCAAGGCAAGTGACGCGTCGCTTTACTGGTTGATCAGGAACATGTAGCTTTCAAAGACTGCCTTGACCGCGTCCGTCTGGAGGAAGGCGATAAAGTCGTCCGCGGCTGCCGTTTCGGCTGCCGTCGCCTGCGGGTTCACCACGCGGCAAACGGGGTAGATGATGTCGCCGGTGAGCTTGGAATCCGCCACTTCGAGAATGTCCACGTCGTCCTTGACGGAGTACGCGTCGGAGTAATACACGGTTCCAACCTCGTTGGAGCCTTCCTTGACCGCTTCCTTCACCTTGGAGACGTTCGCGCATTCGTTGATCTCCACGCCGCCGAGCGCCTTACTGACCTCCGCCGTGGTGTAGTCCGCAGCGCCCTTGTTGCCGTCCAGCACGCCGAGGTTGATCAGCAGCTGGCGGGTGTATTTACCCGCGGGGACGCTGCCGTCCGCCAGAGCAATGCTCTTGGCCTTGGCAAGGTCCGCAAAGCCGGTCACCGCCGTGCCGCTGCCCTTGAGCGAAATCAGCACGAGCTTGTTGGCGAGCAGGTCGACGCGCGAGTCGGGGATCATCAATCCGCCCTCGTCGAGCGTCTTTATCTGGCTGGTTGCCGCGGAAAAGAACACGTCGCAGGCAAAGCCTTCCTGAATCTGGGTCAGCAGCGTGCCGGAGCTGTCCGCGTTGTAGGTGATCTTGACATTCGGCTCCTTCGCGTTGTAGAGCGGAATGATCTCTTTAAACGCGCCTTCGAGACTCGCGGCGATAAAGAGCTGCACCTCGGCGGCTTCCAGCGGAGCCGTGGTGGGTTCCGGCGTGGCGGCGGGCGCTTCCGTGACCGCTTCGGTCGCTTCGGTCGCTGCGGGCGCTTCGGTCGCGGCGGGGGCGGCGGGCGCGGCGCACGCGCCGAGCATCGCCAGCATAACAACTGCACAAAGCAGGGCAAGATACTTTTTCATCGTTCTGACGTTCCTCCTGAAATACTTGATTTATGGGAACGCAGAGCCGGCCGGACTTCCGCGATAGCCAACGAATTCTAAACTTAAGGTTTACTCTTTGCCGAACCCGCAGTTCGGGAACGTGCAGGTTTCGCATTGCAGGCAGAGCCCGCCGTTGCCAAGCCGCGTAAAGTCCGCGCGGCTGAGCCGAATGCCCGCGACAACCCGCGGCAGCACCAAATCAAAGATCGACGCGCGCGAATACATCACGCATCCCGGCAGGCCCATCACGGGCACGCCGTCGTCGTAATAACCCAACAGGAACATGGCCCCCGGCAGCACCGGCGCGCCGTAGGTCACAATATTTGCCCCGCTGTCGCGAATCGCGGCGGGCGTCCGGTCGTCCGGATCGACGCTCATGCCGCCCGTGCAGAGCACGAGATCCACACCCGCAGAGCGCACCTCGCGGATGGCCTGCACAATGTTCGCCGTCTGGTCGTCGCAGACGCGGTGCTCGGCAACGGGTACACCAAACGCCGCAAGCTTTCGCTCGACCACGGGCGTGAATTTATCCTCAATTCTGCCGGAAAAAACCTCGCTGCCGGTGGTCACAACCCCGGCTTTCAGCCCCGCGCGAAACGGCGTCAGCCGAAACAGCGGTTCGCTGCCGATGAGCGCTTCCGCCTCTTCGATGCGGCGGCGGTCGATCAAGAGCGGAATGATCCGCGTGCCGCCGAGCTTGTCCCCCGCGCAGACGGTGGTGTTCGTGTGCCGCGTGGCAACCATGATGTCCGGCAGGTCGTTGAGCGCGTCGAGCCGGGCAACGTCCACCTGAAACACGCCGTTCTCCGTGGAAAAGAGTTCAATCTTGCCTTCCTTCACCGCGCCGCGGCGCATATGCGCGCTTTCGCAGAGCGCGGCGAGCCGGTCGGCCGCCTCGTTTTCGTGGAGGGTGTTTTCGTCCACCTCCCAGACGTAGAGGTGCTCCTTGCCCATCGAAAGCAGCATGGGAATATCGTCCTCGGTGACGACATGCCCTTTGCGGAACTGCGCGTCCTTGCTTTCGCCGGGAACGATTCGCGTGAGGTCATGGCAGAGCACGTGGCCTACGGCATCTTTCGTTTCAATGAGCTTCATAGCTGCATTCTACCACTATTCTTTTAAAAGAACAACGGTAATGCCTCCATTCTTCAAAAATATATTTTGGTTCGGTGAAAAAAAGCGGGCACCGCCCGCATTGTTTTGAATCTGGGGCAAAGACTAGATCGTCTCAACCTCTATGGCGTCCCCGACGCGAACCACGCCCGGCACAAGCACCTTCACGAAGATCCCCTCGTGCGGCATGATGCACTGCCCGACCTTTTTGTAGATTTCGCAGTGCTGGTGGCACTCCTTGCCAATCTGGGTCACCTCGACGACGCAAGCGCCAAGCTTGAGCCGCGTACCGACCGGCAGGGTGAAGAGTTCTATACCCTGCGTGGTAATATTCTCCGCAAACTTGCCGGGCACGAGGTCGTCTAACCCCAGCGCGGTCATCTTGTCGATGCTCTCCTGCGCGAGCAGGCTGATCTGGCGGTGCCAGTTGCCCGCGTGCGCGTCGCCCACAATGCCGAAATCCACGCGGAGTTCCGCCTCTTTTACGGGCTGCTTGAACGTGCCCTTCTTCGGGCTGATGTTGATCGAAGTGATTGTTGCCAAAATCGCTACCTCTAAATCAGACTCTGTTTCTTATTATAGTATGCTACCATGCGCGGTACCGTGACTTCGTTCCGCTTTGTTAGCCGCCGATGCGGCTCATCGTTTTTTCGGAGACAAACGGCTCGTCAAACGCATGCGCCTTCGGCTTTTGCCAAATCGCGGATCGAATGGTTTCGAGCAGCAGCTCGTCGTCCCCGCTCTCCAGCGCGTCTTTGAGCGAAACCTCCATGTTCTGCCCGAGGCACGGGCGGAGCATGCCGTCGCTCATCACGCGGACTCGATTGCAGGAGCCGCAGAACCGGTGCGACACCGGATTGATCAGCCCCACACGGCCCACGTAGCCGGGCAGGCGATAGTCCCGCGAGGGCTGGCCCTCGTACATGGGCTCCGCCGGCACGAGCACGGGGTGCGCGCGCAGAATCTCGTCCCCCGTGACACGAAGGTTTGCGTGATCCTCCGCCCCCAGCGGCATATACTCGATAAAGCGCACGTAGATCGCCTGATCCTTCGTGAGCGCTAAAAAGTCATCCACCTCGTCGTCATTCGTTCCGCGCAGCAACACCGCATTGAGCTTGACCGGCGAGAATCCCGCCGCGAGCGCCTCGCGAATGCCCGTGAGCACGCGCTCCAGCGAGCCGCCGCCCGTCATCGCCTCGTACCGCTCCGGCCGCAGCGAATCCACGCTGATGTTCAGCCGATCCAGCCCCGCCTGCCGGAGCTGTTCGCTCATACCGGGCAGGTGCTGCGCGTTTGTGGTCATCGTAATCTCCTCCACGCCCTCAATCGCGCGGATGCCGGAGATGATCTCCAGCAGGTCGCGCCGCAACATCGGCTCGCCGCCGGTCAGGCGCACCTTCGTGACCCCCAGCCGCACCATTGCGCGGACAATCCGCAGAAAGTCTTCGCGGCTGAGTTCGCTCTTCTTCGGGCAGGCGCCTTCGCCCGCGCGGCAATACGCACACTTTAAGGTGCAGCGCTCCGTCAGCGACAGGCGCAAGTAGGAGATGGTTCTTCCGTAACGGTCGTTCATTTCGCTCCTGTATGGTTGGGTATCGTTCGGGTCTTATCGTTCAAATCGTGTAATCTCGTCCAGTGTTCGCACCGTGCCGCCGCGGAGCACCCGCGCAAACGCGCAGCTCGTTGGCAGCGGACAGCGCTCGCCCTGTTGAAACAGTGCGCATTCGCCAAAGCAGGGCTTGCCGACGCGGGTGATCTCCAGCTCCGCCTCGCCAATTGTCAGCCGCGAACCCGCGCGCAGGCTCGCGTAGTCCAGCCCGCTCGTGAGGATGTTCGCCGCGAATCGACCGGTGCAGAGCCCGCCCGCCGCGCGAATACTCTCCTCCGCCTCGCCGGAAAGCAGGCTAAGCGAGCCGTCCTTCGCGCTCTTTCGATCATTGATTACGCCAAGGTGTTCGTCGAGCGTTAGAACCTCCTCGTCAACGCGCCCGCCGTCCTCCGGCGCGCGCGTCAGCCGTTCGGCCCGCATATGCTTGATTCCCGCTCAAACAGCCCGCTCTTGCCGCCGCTCTTTTTCAAGAGGCGCGTGCAGACAATCTCCATGCCGCGATCCACCGCCTTGCACATGTCGTAGATCGTCAGCGCGGCGACGCTCGCGGCGGTCAGCGCCTCCATCTCCACGCCGGTCTTCTCGTTGCAGCGCACTTCGGCGAGCACATGGACACGATCCGGCGGGCAAGAAATCAAATCGACCGTCACGGAGGTCAGCGCGATGGGATGGCAGAGCGGAATCAGCTCGCTCGTGCGCTTTGCCGCGAGAATGCCCGCGATGCGCGCGGTGGCGAGCACGTCCCCCTTGGGCGCCGAGCCGCTGACGATGAGGTCCAGCGTCTCCGGCTGCATCAGAATCCAGCTTTCGGCCAGCGCCACGCGCGGGGTCGTGTCCTTTTCGGAAACGTCCACCATGCGCGCCTCGCCGCGCTCGTT
>CAZDXW010000030.1:3270-25158 GCA_964509485.1 uncultured Christensenella sp. | reverse complement strand
GCGGGGTCGTGTCCTTTTCGGAAACGTCCACCATGCGCGCCTCGCCGCGCTCGTTAACATGCGACAACATATCTTGCATTGAATTAACGCCACCTTTGAAGATTGAACTGTGCTCTGTTTTACTCCTGTCGTGATACAAGCGTTTCGCAAACGCCACCTTTATATTCGGATCATCGTTCTCTTATAGCTTCTCTTGATCCAAAAAGCGATATTGTTTTCAAAAAATAACCGCCGCAGGATAGTTCTATCATACGGCGGCAAACAAACTTTGGCAAGTGCGTTCAGATTTTCTGGCACGATATATTATTTCGCGAAGAATACCGGTTTTATGCCTGTTTCTCCGGCCAGATCTTCTTAATTCGACCCGGCTTGTCGTAGGCGTAGCCGCCCAGCGCGTCAAGGCGGCGAAGGAAGCTTTCGCTCGGGAGAATCCGAAGGAACGCGCGCACCTGCGGCGTTTCCATGGCCTTGAGCGAAACGAGCAGGTCGTAGGTCTCCTCGCAGACGGGCACGAAACCGAGGCCGTACATCCGCGCGGCGGAGAGAATGCCGAGGCCGCAGTCCGCACTGCCCGCCGCAATCTGCGCGGCAACGGCGGTATGCGTCGGTTCCTCCCGCTCGTAGCCGGAGATCGCGCGCGGCGAAATCCCCTCCCGCTTGAGCAGGTAGTCCAGCAGGATGCGCGTGCCCGCGCCCTTCTGGCGGTTCACATAACGCAAGTTCGGTTTCGCCAGATCGGCGATGCCGCAGATGCCAAGCGGATTTCCCGGCGCAACCATCAGCCCCTGCGAACGCTGGACGCATTCGACGAGCGCAACCCCGCCGTTTGGAAAATAGCGCTCGATGTAGCTTACGTTGTAGCTGCCATCCGCTTCGTCAAGCAGGTGCACGCCACCGAGCTGCCCTTCCCCGCGGCTGAGCGCAAGAATCGCCCCCATGCTGCCGACATGCGCGCTGCTCACATACGCGCGGATGTCCTGCCGCCGCAGCTCGTCCGCCGCCTCGTCGATCAGCGGATCGTGACTGCCGAGAATGCGCACCGTCCGCGCAATTCGATCCACCGGTTTGAGCAGACGCGCAAACGCGCGCTCGCCCGCCTCGTAGCCTTCGCAGTTCTGCGGCACGTCGAGCAGGCAGTCCGCCTTGGTAAACGAGGTCACCACGCCCGCACCCGCGCCGAGCGACACGGCGGAAAGCTCGCCGTCCGAATTGTAGCCCAGCGACGCGCGCACGAACTCGCGGTATTTCAGCGAGGAGGTCATCTTTCGCCCCATGCGGACGCAGACGGACTCGCCCGCCTCGCGTTCGCGCATCAGCAGGCGGTCGATCACGGGGCGCACCAGCTCCTCCAGCACGAGAATGCCGGAGACCGGGTACCCCGGCACGCCGACCACGGGCTTGGCTCCGATGGCGCCAAGCACAACCGGCTTGCCCGGGCGGATGGCCACGCCGTGGACGCAGACCTCGCCAAGCGAGCGGATTGCCGCCGCCGTGCCGTCGTCCCGTCCGGCGGACGTGCCCGCGCCAACGAGCAGGAGATCGCACTCCCGCGCCGCCTGTTCCAGCGCCGCCTGAATCCTGGCCGGATCGTCCGGCACGATGGGATAGACCACCGGTTCCGCGCCCCACTGCCGCAGCATGGCGGAGAAGATGGCCGAGTTGAACTCCATCACCTCGCCCGGTTTCGGATGGTCGCTCGGCGGCACAATTTCGTCCCCCGTCGGCAGAATGCCAACGCGCGGACGTGCCACCACCTCCAGCGAACCGACGCCGCCTGCGAGCATCGCGCCGATGACGGCGGGTTCCACGAGGCAATACGAAGAAAGAATCATGTCGCCCGCGGCAATGTCCTCGCCAATCTGGCGCACATGCTGCCAGGGCGCGGCGGAAGAGTACAGCGTGATTCCGCCGTCGCTCTCCACGCAGTCCTCAATCATGATCACCGCGTCGCAGCCCTCCGGCAGCGGGTCGCCGGTGTCCACGCGGAGAAAATCCGTCTCTTTGAGCAGCACGGGCGTGGATTCCGTTGCGCCAAAGGTCATCTTTGCGGCGAGCGCAATGCCGTCCATCGCGCAGGCGGTGTAGTGCGGGCTCGAGAGCCGCGCGTAGACCGCGCGTGCGCTGATGCGACCCAGCGCGTCCGTTACGGAGACCGTCTCCGTCCGGCTTACTAGTCCGCGTTCGTTCAAAAACACCAGATAGGTGCGCAGCGCTTCGTTTAATGGTGTGTTGCTCAAGTATTCGTATTTCGACATGATCATCAGCCTTTCAAAATAGGATAACGTCCACCCGTGCGCCCTGCGGCAGGCCCTCGGCGTCGCGCGGAATGCGAAAATACCCGTCCGCGCGGGCGAGCGTGGTGATCACGCCGGACTTGCTCGGAATGTGCGTCGCAATTCCCTCGTGCAGTAGCACGGGAACCAGCTCCTCCCGCCCATGATTCGACGGAATGGCTGAGGCCAGCGCCGCCGGAATCGTCCGCTCCACCAGCGTTTCGCCTTGCAGCGCCGCCAGCAGCGGGCGCACCAGCTCGTAAAACACCAAATACGCCGCCGCCGGATGCCCCGGCAGACCGACGACCAGCGTTTCACCAATCGTACCCGCGAGCGTCGGTTTTCCGGGTTTGACCACGAGGCCGTGGAACAGCAAGCTCCCCAGCTCGCCGAGACAGCGCGCCGCCGCGTCCTTTGCCCCCGCGGAGCTTCCGCCGGAGAGCAGCAGCAGGTCGCAATGTTCCGCGAGCGAGCGCATCGTTTCTTTTAATAAGGACGCATCGTCCGCAATCCGCCCGCAGAACACCGCACTCGCGCCCGCCTGCTCGCAGGCTGCCGTCAGCATCGGCCCGTTGCAGTCCCTTATCTGCGCGCCGCGCGGCACGTCCGCCGGATCAATCAGCTCGTCCCCCGTGGAGAGCACGCAAACGCGCGGCATCGCCCGAACCGGAACCTGCGTTTCGCCAATCGCAGCCAGCGCGCCGACATCCCGCGCGGAAAGCCGCTTGCCCGCGGGCAGCACCAGCTGCCCCGCCGCCGCGTCCTCGCCGCGAAACACCACGTGCCTCCCCGGCGACGTTGCGCTATAGATCGCAACCTGTCCGCCGGGCAGCGTTTCGCCGTCCTCAAGCATCACCATCGCGTCCGCGCCCTGCGGCAGCTCGCCGCCGGTCCAAACCGCCGCGCAGAAGCCGTTTTCGAGCGAAAACGAGGGCTGTTCCCCCATATCTACCTCGCCGCGGCACTCCAACAGCGCGGGCAGAGCCGCGCTCGCGCCAAAAGTGTCCGCCGCGACAACCGCCCAGCCGTCCACGGACGAGCGGGTGAAGTCCGGCAGGTCGCGTTTGGCGACGATATCCTGCGCCAGCACGCGTCCACACGCGGTATTTAGCATAATCTGTTCCATTTTCGGGGTGCGCCCGGCTATTTTGGCAAGCAATTGCCCGCGCCCATCGCCAAGCGAAAGAACCTGTAACATGCGCTCTCCTCATCACCATACAAAACATTTGGTCTGGCCATAAAACACGCCAAAAAGAGTGAATTTTCATTCATGATTTCTATGCATTATACCAAATTGGATCAAAAAATGGAATCGATCCCCCACATCTCTGTTTTTTATCTGTTTCCTATGCAAAATCACTTAATAAATGAGATAAAAATAATCTGTGAACAGTTGGCAACAACCCCAACCCCTAGTGTTGCGAACTAAAATTTAGTACAAGCATTTGATTAATTTCCTTGACAAAAGTCACACGAAACGATAGTATAATATTAAATTTCCATGAATATATCATTACGATAATATTACGACGTAGCAGAGCATTCGAACGGACTCTTTTGAGGGTTACCGACGGACAAAATTTGGGGGAAACGTATGGGTCAGGCGGACAGGCATACATATACAAACGCCGTTTCACCCAACCGTTACGCAAGCCGCGACCGGTCTGTTCGCTATGCAAAAAGACGCGCCAAACGCAGAGCATATACATTCATCGCATTCATTTTATTCTTCGGTCTTGCGGTGCTGTTTGCCTACAAGCCGGCAAGTGCCGCAACCAAGACGCTGCTGCAGTCCATGCGGGTTACGCAGGAAGCCCCCGCAATGCCCGCCGCACAGGAACCGGCAAATAGCATTGTCCAGTTCCAGCCCGCGGTGGAAGCCCCCGTGGACAGCGTCGCCGCCGAGTTTGCCATTCGGGACGCAAACGCCCTCTCGATCAAATCCTGGCAGGGCGCGCTCAACTGCGGCGAGAGCTTCGACATTACGCTTTCCGGGGTCGCGGCGGACGAACCCGTTTCGTTCTCCACCACGAACTGCACCGTCTTTCCGCAGACCGGCACCGGCGACGGCGTTTATACCGTAACGGTTACCGGCTCGGGCGCCTACTCGGCCACCGCAACGTCCGCCAATGTGCAGACGCACAAGGACACGCGTTCCGGCGTTGCCGGCAAGGCCGACCAAACCGCGCTGAACGTCAGCGGCTGGGGCGGCGGGGACGACTACTACGACCACTTCAACATTCGCGTGTCCGGCGGAAACACGGGCGGCGCGATTACCTTCCAGACCGACGGATGCACCGTATCCCCCGCGGTTGGAGACGCAAACACCCTCTTCGAGGTAACGGTTACGCGCGTCGGCGCATACGAGCTCACCGCGATGATGGACGGCAACGCCAACTACAACAACGCCTACTCCGCGCGGCTGAGCGGCTCCTCCGGAAAGTCCAATCAGTCGCCGATGCACATTGACGACTGGGTGGAAGACGCAAGCTGCGGGGACACGTTCGTGGCGCGCATCTACGGCGGCAGCACGAGCGAGGCGCTCTTGCTCACCCCTACCGGTTGCACCTGCGAAAAGATCTCCGGAGACAAATACCAAGTCACCATCGACGCAGTTGGTCCCTACGCGCTGAGTGTTTCGCGCGCAGGGAATTACGGCTATAATACGGCATCCGCGTTTGCCAGCGGCATTGCGCAGAAGACGAGCGCGCCTTCCCTCGGCGTATCCGGTTGGTCGGACGCGAAGAACTGCAACGACTCGTTCCCGATTCGCATCACGGGCGGCATCTCCGGCGCGGAGATCAACTTTGCCGCGAGCGGCTGCACGGTCAACCCGGCAACCGGCACCAACGAGACGAACTACACCGTAACCGTTACGTCCGCCGGCGGATATTCGCTCCGGGCGCTCATGAATGGATCGGATCGTTACGAGGCCGCCGAGTCACACTCCTACCACGGCCAGAGCGGCAAGGGAACGCAGCAGGCGATTTCGATTCAAAACTGGAACGAAGCGGCCCCCGCGGGCAGCTCGTTTGAAATGACCGTTGCCGGCGGAAGCGGCAGTGGCGCCGTCACCGTTACGACGGACGAAGGCTGCACGGCCCGCCTCAAGGACGGAGAGACGAACGTCTACCTGATTTACGTCTACCCCCTCGCGGGCAAGAGCTACTCCGTCAGCGTCAACAAAGCGGGCGACGCAACCTACGACGCGGCAACCCCGCAGACCATCGTTGGAACGACCTCAGGCGTATCGCAGGCCGCGCTTGCGGTCAACGGCTGGCAGGACAGCGCCTACTCCGGCGATTCCTTCGAGATCACCCTCGCGGGTGGCAGCGGCAGCGGCGCGCTGAACTTTGAGCTCAACGGCTGCAAGGTTGCTCCGGCAGACGGCACGCTGAACGACACCTACACAATCACGGTAACTGCGCCGGAAGGCCAGCCGTACTCCTTGAGTATCAGCCACGCGGGCGACGGCAACTACATGCCGACCTCCGCCGCCTACAACGGCACGGCGAAACTGTTCGCAGCGGCAGACGACAGCTCCAAGCAGATTCTGGTGGACGACGAGCCGGTCGTAACCAACTCCTACTCCTGGCTCTACATCGCCGGCGGCATCGTGCTGCTGTTCGGAATCGTGCTGCTGACCATGCAGGCGCTCAACGCACCGCGTCGCAGACGCCGTAGATAATCAGAATTAGAATACAATAAAAGAGAGCCTGCTTCAATAGCAGGCTCTTTTTATTACAGTAGATTCTTTTTATTACTTCCGGCGGCCGCCGGAGGCGGAAAAACTCTCTAAACCTCAGCCGCCTAAGGCGGCAGTTTATCCCAGTCTTCGCCACCGGAGGTGGCAATACTATTTTACGGGGTCGGGACTTCGCTCGTACCCGTGTTGTAGATCGGATCGTCGGAGTCCGGCACCAGTTCGGAATAGCCCCAGACGAGGCCGTCCGGAATCCGCCGCTGGTAGGAATCCTCGTAGGTTCCAACGCGCTTGTTCCCGTGGCGGTTGAGCTGCTCGCCCATGAACACCATGCAGGCGGAAACGCCGCCGTCGAGGTTGTACGCAACCGTGCAGCCGTGGTCAACGAAGAGCTGGGCAAACTCGTCGAGCAGCATGCCGACGCTGTAGTCCGGCTGGCGGCCGTCCACGACGATCACGATGTAGTGCCCCGGCTCAATCATGCCAAGCCCCGTGCGCGGATTGTTGCGGCGACTCAGGCGGTGCTGTCCCGCGGCCTCGTTGATCGTTCCGTCGGAAACCAGCACCGGGCCAAACGAAAACACGTCCCGCGCGCCGTCCATGAGCAGCTCGTCCGCGTCCAGCGAGTTCGCGTTGATCAGGCGCATTGTCAGGTCCGGATACATCGCCATGGAGCCAACCGCCTTGCGGTCCTGGAAGACGATGCCCCCGCGAATGATCGTGCCCTTGTACATCGTGTCGCTCTGAATCAGGTTGTCGCCAGTGACCATCAGCACGCATTGCCCGTCCCTCGCGAGCAGCCAGGGGTGAATCGAGCCCATGCCGTTGCGGTTCTCCGCCGCCTGTACGGTGCGGAAGGAATCCTCCCCGCGCATGCGGATGTCCGCCGTGTAGATGCGGTTGAGCTTCGGCTCGGTCACGATCGTCCGGTCGATGATGATCGACAGGGTATCTGTCTTATACTCCCAGTGTCCGTTCTCCGCGTCGGTGACGACCACCTCCGCCGGGTCACTCGGCTGGCGGTAATACTGGTCGTCGTTCACGGTGCTCTCCGTCGGGGTTGCTGCGGCGGTCTGCGCCTCCGGCGCCGCGGACTGCGCGGCATCCGCCGTGGCTTCCGTCGGCTCGGTCGAAGGCTCCGCCAGAGTGTCCGTCGGTTCCGCCGAAGGTTCGGTCGATTCCGCAGGAGCTTCCGTAGTCTCCGCCGTCGGCTGTGGGGTTGCCGCTTCCGGCAGCGCGGTCGCAACGGGCGGCTCGGTCAGTTGCGCCGCAAGGTAGGTTCGAATCATCGGGCGTGCATACAGCAGGAACGCCGCGGCGATCAATCCCGTGATCACCAGCGGTAAAAACGAAGCGAACACCGCGCGCCCAAGGCTATACCGCGCGGTCAGGTAGCGGCCTTTGCCGACCGCAACCACGATGGCAATCAACGCGCCGAGGAATAATAAGCCCGCGACGCCAAGCTGCATGTAGCGCTCGTAGGCCGCCATTTGGGAAGTCTGATCCGTCGCCGCGTCGTTGCCGTCCAATATAGACGGTTCCGGCGTGGGCTGCGGGGTCGGTTCCGGCGTCGGTTCCGGCGTGGGTGTCGGGCTCGGCGTCGGCACAATGTAGTTCGTCAGCGAGCTGGTTTCAATGTTTTCGAGCAGATCGCCCGTGCCCGTGTCCTCCCCAACGGTGGTGTAACCGAGCGTAAACGCCGCGGAGGGCTCCAGCGTCTTGTGAGACACGCGCATGCCGGGGTTCTTCGCGTAGGCCGCGTTCGCCGTCTCCAGCACGCTCGCGCCGTCAAAGTGGATCAGCGCGGTGCTCCAGTCCAGCGCGGTCGCGCCGGAGGGGTCCGCGCAGTAGAGCTTCTGCACGGTGGCGTATTCGTCCGCGCCGCGCTCCTGCAGTTCGCTCTGCACAACCTCCGCGCAATACTGCGCCGCGCCGTCGTAGGCCTGCTCGTTCGGCGTATTCGTGATGACCACGCGAGCGCCATACTTCGAGAGCACGCTCTGCACAAGCTTGGTTGTGGACTTCGTGCTCCAGTTGCCGCGCACGCGCTTATAAACCTCGTTGTTCGAGCTTTCCAGCGAGCCAAACTGCGGATAGTTCGCAAAGCCCATCTCCCAGAGCCCCGCGAGCAACCCTTCCTGCATGCTGCGCGCGTCCTTTGAGAGCACGACCAGCGCGGAGGGGATTTCGTGTTCCATCGTGTACGCAGCCAGCACGCCAAAGAAGTCCTTCACCGCCGACTGCGGCGTGGCGGCAATGTAGAGCAAATCCGCGGTCTCCGGCGTCGGCTGCCAGAGCTGAACGTCCGCCGGAAGTGTTCCTTCCCCGTAGAGGCGAAGGCCGGAGAGTTCCGCGTCGGAATTGAACACGAGCTTGATCTGCGCGGCGCCCGCGTCCAGCGGGAAATAGCTGTTTAAAAACGGCTGTGCCTCGTAGCTCGAAAGCAGCGTGCCCGCCGCGTCGTAGGTCTCCACCGTGTAGTTCTTCGGAACCTTGTACCACTCCAGATACAGCCCCTGCGCCTGCTGGCCGGACGGAGGCGTGATACTCACGCTCTCTTCCGCTTCAAACATCTGGTAGCTCTCGACCACGTTGTCCGTAATGCGGTAGAGCTTCTCCTGCAATTTTTCCGGCAATGCAATCGTGCAGTCCGCGGTCAAGTCCGCGGCGGCCTCTTCCTCGCCTTGTGCCAGCGCGACGGGGCAAACGCCCAGGCAGAGCAGCAGCGAAAGGAGCAGTGTCAGAAAACGCAGTCTTCGATTCATAGGTAGTTTTCCTTCCAATAGGGCTCGCGCGTCCGCGCGAATCCTGCTGATTCGTCGATAGATCCTGTTTCGCGGAACCGGGACGGCAGCTGCTTGCTACTTTATTTCGGCAGACCGCACTTTTCGAGCAGTTCCGCGTAAATCGCCGTGTCGAGCCAGCCGCCCGCGGTGGAGTTGCTGCCGCGCGTGGTAATTGTGCAGTCGGGCAGCGCGGTGGCCAGTTTCTCCAGATCCGCCTTCTCAACCTTGTCGTTGATGAGCCAGAGCATCTTGAGCTGCGTCATCCCCTCAAAGGGCGAAACGTCAGTCAGGCTCGTGCGCGACACGTTGAGGTAGGTGAGTTTGCTCAGCCCGGAGAGCGCTTTGAAGTCCTCAATGTAATTCATGTAGAGCTCAAGGTATTCCAGTTCGGTCTGCCCGGAGAGCGGCGTAATGTCCTTGATCTTATTGCTCTCCAGAATCAGCACGCGGAGCTTTGGCAGGTATTTGACGAACGAAACGTCGCTGATCTTGTTTCGGCCGAGGTCGAGGTATATAAGATCCGGCAGATACTGAAACAGCGGGGTCTCCTCGTCTGTAAGCGCATACCGCCCGTCGCCGGTGAACTCGCCCGCGCCGTCCGGAAACGCCTTGCGATTCTTCGTGGAGAACGCTTCAATGTCCGTTCGCACCTTCCACGCGCCAATGTTGACGTACCAGACGAACTTCACGTTCGGAAACGCAGCCTTGAGCTCCATCATCTGGTCGTTCGAAAGGCCGCTGCCGCAGAGGTTGCAGATGGTCAAGGCGGGCAGGTGCTTGATCCCCTCGCTGACCTCTTCGACGCTGGTAAACGTCATCGTGCTCAAATCCAGATCGGTCGTCTCCGGCGTGAGCGTCTGGCCGAAGAGCTCGAAGGTAAACGCAAACTTCACGAGCGGATAACGCTCCTGCAGCGCCGCCATCGTTTCAAACGACACTGTCTGCCCAGCGAGGTTCACGCTCTCGAGCTTCGTCAGCGGCGCGAGCTTGTCCGACAGCGTCGTGTCGTCCAGCGCCGTTGCGGCGCTGAGGTCCAGCGTCGTCGCGTCCGAATTGACCTTGACGCCGTAAACGTCCAACGTACGCAAGAATTCGATGTTCGGGAAGCGCGCAATCAGCGCCTCCGCGTCCGCCTCGGTCACGTCCGTATCCGTCATGTTCACGCTGGTCAGCGACGGCAGATGCGTCAGCGCGGTCATCAGCGCGTCTCCCCCGCCGACCTGTTTGCCGGAGAGGTCGAGCGAAGCGTCCGTGTTTTGCGCCGTAACGTCCGCAATCGTAATCTGCCAGGCAAACGACACCGTGCTCAGCTCAATGCTCTTGCTTAACAGCGCGTCGTAGCAGCTGCAGGCGCGCGCGTCCACGCGGGAAAGATTCGGAAAATAGTTCAGCAGCTCCAGCATTGCCGCGTCGGTGTCCGCGGGCAGCGTCAGCTCGGTGAGCTGATTGTCGAAGCGCTGGGTGCCGATGGGTACGCTCCAGAGGATGCGGCAGTTCGGCATCGCCGTTTGCAGCTGCACATACAGCTCCGGCGTAATCTCCGCGCCGCGAATGTCCAGCAGCGTGAGGTTCTCGTACTTTACGAGGTCTTCGACCTCGATCTCCTTCGCGTCCGAAATGACCAGCTCGGTCGCCGAGCGATCCTTCAGCAGGTCGCAGCCGGTAAACGCCAGCGTCAGCACGCAGAGCGCCAGCGCGATCAGCACGCGCGGTAGAATCGATTTGTGATTGGCGCGCCTAGTTTGCGCGCTGGAATAAACGAAATTCATCATCGTAGCCTTCACTCCAAAAGATCTGTGTATCCAGCAGGCGATAGCCTTCCGGCGTTTCGTCGCGGTTTCGCGTTACAATAAACTCTGCGCTGCGCTCCTCCAGATAGCGCCCCTGCTCCTGCCCAATCTCCGGCAGGCCAACGTTGGAGGTCGCAAAGAAGCGGTAGGCGGGAATCACGTCCGCCGCGAGGTAAAATCCCGCGTCCGGAAACGCGTAGCAGAACAGTGAAATCTCGTCCTGCGTCTTCTCCTCTCGCATGATCGCGGCAAAGCGCGCCTGCGGGGTACTCTCGCGCGGGGTTAAAAACAGATAGCGGTTGCTCGAGGTTAAAAACGCGGTCCCGAGCGCAACCAGCGTGACTCCGGCGAACAGCAGCGTGCGCATTCGGGTGCGCAGCGGCTTTTGTGCAATCAGATCGAACAGGTGAAAAATCGGAATCAGGCCGAGCGCCAGAAACGGCGTGAGCGCGAGCCCGTAGTAGCGGTACCCCTGCCCGCCCATGTATACGCCGACCGAGAGCAGCCCGAACAGCGCGAGAAGATTGATCTTCTCCACCGGCTTGACCTGCTCGCTCTTACGCGAAAGCAGCCAGACAAACCCCAGCAGAATGGGCACGGAGATCTGCGGGTTGCGATAGAAGAACGCGCCGACCCCTTTGACCACCGCGAGGATCATGTTCAGCCACACCGGGTTTTCCAGATAGGAGTAGCCAAACATGTTCTGGTAGAAGTAATAATGAAAGAAATCGCCGAGCGCCCCGTTTGCGCCAAAGTAAATCACCCAGGGAATCCCCATCGCGGCCATAACGGCGACGAACAGCGCGCTTGCGCCAATCGCCCGCTTCCACTCGCGCACGCAGAGCAGCGCAATGGCAATCATGCCCATCCAGGCGATGTAAAACGCCAGCAGCGTGAACTTGCCAAAGAGCAGCACGCCCGCCAACGCGGCGTTTCGCGCAATTATGCCAAGGGAAACCGGCTTGGGAAACTCCGTTTTGAAGTAGCGAATCGAGTCGAAGAGCGAAAACGCAATCAACGGCGCCATGAGCTCCTCAAAGCTGCCGCCGTGGGAAAAGCTCATGCTCCCCAGTACGCATGCCGCAACAATCGGGAGCGCCCAGATCGCGCGCTCGGTAAACAGCGAAATGGTGCGGTACGCCGCGTAGAGAAACCCGGCCAGCGCGAGCATTTCGAGCAGGTATACGCCAAAGAACGACGTGCCGGACACCAAAGACGCCAGCCCGAAGAGCAAAAACGCCACGGGGCCTTTCTGATCGTAGAGATCGACATACGGCACACGCCCGTGCATCATGCCCTTGCCAATCGTGAAGTAAATATTCGCGTCCACCCAGTCGTTGAGCGGATAGAACGGCGAGCTTTTTGTGCAGAGCAATAGGTACAGGGCGGCCAGCAGCAAACAGAGCGGGAATACCCATTTTCTTGTTTGAGCGTTCCGATCAATCTGCATGTTTTGGTGCCTCCCGTTTTGCCGCATCCGTCGGCGGCATATTCCAAGTTATTATATCGAAAAAACAGCCGTTTCGCAACCTCGCTCTCCTTGGCGCGGAATTACGCGAAAAGCGAAAAAACTCCCCCAACGGAAAAAGAGAAACCCCTTTCTGAGCAGGCAGCCTGCGTCAAAAAGAGGTTATTTCTTTGCTGCAATTCGCTTGTAAAAAGCTTAGATGCTGCGGTTAACCTTGCCGGAACGGAGGCACCGCGTGCAAACGCTCATCTTGCCCGGTTTCCCGTCTACGACGACATGCACGCTCTGGATGTTCGGCGCCCAGCCACGCTTGGTCTTACGGTTGGAGTGGCTGACCAGATTGCCGGACATGACACCCTTTTTGCAGACTTCACAGTATTTACCCATGCGAGTAGTCCACCTCCTTGCTAAAAATCGAACAGAACTATATTACCATGCGCTTACCCTTCGCGCAAGCCTTATTTTCGCAAATACGGGCTTTTTCGGCCGCTTTCGGCAATTCATTTGCGCGCGTTAGAGCGTCATTCCCGGAAAACCGTTCTGCCGCAGCGCTTCGTAGAGCACGAGCGCGACGGAATTGCTCAAATTCAGCGAGCGAAGGCCGGGGCGCATCGGAATCCGCACCGCGTCCTCGCTTCTTCGCGCGAGCAGCGCGGGCCCCAGCCCAGCCGTCTCCTTGCCGAACACGAGAAAGTCCCCGTCGCGGTATTGCGCGTCCGCATAGCTCTTTGTCGCGTGTGTCGAGAGCAGAAAAAAGCGCGCGTCGGGATTTGTCTGCTCCACCTCGGCAAAGCTGTCGTAGGTGCAAACGTTGAGCTCGTTCCAGTAGTCGAGCCCCGCGCGCTTGAGCTGCTTGTCGTCCAGCGAAAAGCCCAGCGGGCGAACCAGATGCAGCCGCGCGCCGGTCACCGCGCAGGTGCGCGCAATGTTGCCCGTGTTCTGTGGAATCTCCGGCTCGACCAGCACAATATGAAACATAACGGGAATCTCCTCCGTCTTTGATCGCATGAATTTTATCGCTCGCGCAGCGAAACGCGCCCCGCCTCGAGCATCAGCAGCATCTGCTCGCGCACGTCGTCCGGCGCGAGAATGCGAACGCCACCGCAAAACGAGAACACCCAGCTGAAGAACGGCCTCCCCGCGCAGATTGGTGCGTAGAGCGAGCCCGTCCGTTCGTCGAGCAGCTCCAGCGGAACGTTCGCGCCAAAGCGGTCGAGCATCGCGCCGGTCAGCGCGCGGTCAAACGCCAGCCGCACCCAGCGCTGCTTGGCCGGGTACATGGAAAACACGCTCCGCGCATATGCCGCGGGGTCAAACGAAATGTCCGGCGGCGCGGCGGCGTGCTCCACGAGCGCTGCCTCCCGCATCCGGTCGAGCCGGTAGTGCGCGAGGCCCTCGTGCAGCGGATGATCCGCAACGAGATAGTAGTTGTCCTCCGCGTAGAGCAGCAGGCAAGGATTGACTACATACGCCTGCCCGCCCCGGCGCGGCTCCGCCGTTCCCTTTCCGGCGGACGAGCAGTAGACAAATGAAAGCTGCTGCTTCACCTCCAGCGCCGCGAGAATGCAATCCACGGTTTGGTACGCGTCCGTCTGTTCGGGCGTTGGCGCGTCCGGCCGGGTCGCGCCCAGCCGAAGGGAACCGCGCTCGTGCTCGACGGAAAGCCCACTTAGCTTTTCCAGCAGCGCGCCCGCGCGGTCTTTCGATAAAAACCGGCTTGCGCGAACCATGTCCATCAGCAGCCGCAGCTCCGCGCGGGGAAACAGCCGCCGCCCAACGTAATAAGCCGTGCTCCGCCCGCGCGTCGAGCAGACGTCCAGCCCGCTTTCCCGCAGCGCCTCCAGATCCGCCAGCAGTGCGCGCGCGTCCGCTTCAATTCCTTCCCGCTCCAGTGCGGCGGCAATCTCCGCAATCGTCGCAGGATGCCGCTCGTCGGTGTGCTCCAGCAGGTATGCGCGCGTTTGCAGCAGCCGCGCCCTTGGATTCGACATGGTCGTTTCGCCTCCGGACAGCAGTCTGCGAGGCTATTTTGCCGCCGCGGTGATCGCGTCGATTCTTGTCAGTTCCTCCGCCGAGAGCGCGGGCGATTGCAGAATACCGAGGTTCTGGAGCACCTGCTCCGGCGAGGAAGCGCCAATCAGCACGCTGGTCACCGCCTCGCTGCGCAGCACCCAGCTCAGCGCGAGCTGCGAGAGCGTCTGCCCGCGCTCCTGCGCGAGCGCGTTGAGCGCGCGAATCTGGTCGAGCCGTTCCTGCGTGAGCTGTTCCCGTTTGAGAAACGGGCCGCCCTTGCCCATGCGGCTGTCTTCTGGAACGCCGTTGAGATAGCGATCCGTCAGCATGCCCTGCGCCAGCGGGCTGAAGGCGATCAGCCCAAACCCCGCCTCACGCGCGGTCTGCTCCAGCCCGTCCGGCTCAATGTGCCGGTCGAAGATGGAGTAGCGCACCTGGTCGAGCACAAACGGGCAGCGCAGCTCCCGTAGGATTGCCGCCGCGCGTTTGGCGGTCTTCGCGTCGTAATTCGAAATGCCCGCGTAGAGCGCGCGCCCGCTCTTAACCGCCGTGTCCAGCGCGAGCATGCTCTCCTCCAACGGCGTCTCCGGGTCCATCCGGTGGTGGTAAAAGATATCGACATAGTCGAGCCCCAGGCGCTTTAAACTCTGATCGAGGCTCGCGAGCAGGTATTTCCGGCTGCCGCGGTCGCCATAGGGCCCCGGCCACATGTAGTAGCCCGCCTTGGTGCTAATGATCAGCTCGTCGCGATAGCCCCCGAGCTCCTCGCGCAGAATCCGGCCAAAGTTCGTCTCCGCGCTGCCCGCGGGCGGGCCGTAGTTGTTCGCGAGGTCAAAGTGCGTCACACCGCGGTCAAAGGCGGTTTGGCACATGCGCTTCATGGTTTCGTAGTCGTCCCCCGCGCCAAAGTTATGCCAGAGTCCCAGCGAGAGCAGCGGGAGCTTGAGCCCGCTTTCCCCGCAACGGCGGTAGGTCATGCCCTCGTATCGCGTTTCGTTTGCGAAATATGCCATAGCGCGCCTCCTGAATTCGTTTGGTACGCGGCGGTACGCCCGCCGGGTGGTGATTTTTTTATTGTACCATAAAATCGCGACAAATCACTTGTCATCCATTTTCTGCGCCTCTTTTTTGCCGGTTTTTGGTATTCATAAAACGTTCCTATAAAAAAATACTCTTTGGGGTCTGTTTCATTTGTTTATAGAACGTTTCTATAAAAATAAGAAATCATTCATTGACTTTCGCGCCGGAATCGAAGAAAATAAGGAGCGTCGACGCGGTTTTCCGCGCCGCGCCACCGTATTTTTTCATCAGGCTGGAGGAGAAAGACCTTGATTACCAAAGTACCCGTTGCAACCCTCGAAATGCAGACCGGCGGCATCATCAAGATGGAGCTGTATTACGATATCGCGCCCAACACCGTGCGCAACTTTGTCTCGCTCGCGAACAAGGGATTTTACGATGGAACGGTTTTCCATCGCGTGATCAAACAGTTCGTCATTCAGGGCGGCGACCCAAAGGGCACCGGCGCGGGCGGCCCCGGCTACCGCATCAAGGGCGAATTTGCCAACAACAAGCACCCGAACCCCCTCTCCCACGAGCGCGGCATCGTCAGCATGGCGCGGCAGGGCAACCCCTACAATCCCCCGGCGGCCTACGACACGGCGGGCAGCCAGTTCTTTATTCTGCATGGCGACGCGAAGTATCTGGACAAGGACTACGCCGCATTCGGCATGGTCGTTGAGGGCATGGACGTTGTGGACGCGATTGCGAACTGCGTCACCGGCATCGGCAACAAGCCCGTCGTCGAGCAAAAGGTCAAGAGCATCCGCGTCGAGACCTTTGGCGAGGACATCGGCGAGCCGGAGACCATCGAAGAATAATCCCCCCATCCTTCCATATTGTTAATAGCGCCCGTCTGCGAAGTTAAGCTTTCGTCAGGCGGGCGTAAAATTTGTACCCACAATTCAACATCTCTTGACAAGTGTTCTCCAGTTTGATAGAATACATAAAATTCTTTAAGTATTTTACTGCATCGTGAAAATCGTAGAAGAAGGTGATTCGTATCCATACGGCGATTCACGCAACCGGCCTTCTGGAGGCGGTTTCAGACCTTTACCGAAACCTGCGGCTGTCGCATTATCGAAACCTGTTTGGGCAACTGCGCGAGAAGGCGGGCAGCCTCAGCGCGACGGAGGCATTCTCCGCAGAGGTGATCTATCTGCTCAACCGCCCGACCATCGGCGAGTTTGCGGATTTCATCGGCATTTCGCAGCCAAACGCGTCCTACAAGGTGAACTCGCTCGTCGCCAAGGGGTATCTGGAGCGTATCTCCAGCGAGGATGACCACCGCGAGGCGCACCTCTGCGTCACCAAGAAGTTTTTAGACTATTACGGACGCCAGCTTCCAGATATGAAGAGCGCGGTGTCGTTTGCGCTCAGCTCGTTTACCGAGGCCGAGGTCGCGCTGCTCAACAAACTCTTTGGAAAACTGAATCAACAGCTGGCCGCAAAGGCCTGATCGAACCCGCGCAGCTTCGTTTGCGCGGTTTTCCTGCCGAAGCAACGAAAAAAGCGACTCCGGCAATCAGAATCAAGAATTTGGGGGACTTTACTCATGGATCTGTTCGAAAAGTGCGGCCGCATGACCGCGGTCAAGGAAACGCGCGAGGCGGGAATCTATCCCTATTTCCACGCGCTGGAATCGCGGCAGGACGTCGAGGTCACAATGGAAGGCAAGCGCCGCATCATGCTCGGCTCCAACAACTATCTGGGGCTGACGATTCACCCCGAGGTGGTCGAGGCGGGCGTCAAGGCGCTGGAAGCGTTCGGCTCCGGCTGCTCCGGTTCGCGGTTTCTCAACGGCACGCTGCGTATGCACCTGGAGCTTGAGAAGGAGCTTGCCCGGTTTCTGAATAAGGAAGCGGTCGTGACCTTCTCGACCGGCTTTCAGAGCAACCTCGGCATCATCAGCGCGCTGGTCGGCAAGGGCGACTACGTCATCTGCGACAAGGAGAATCACGCGAGCATCTACGACGGCTGCCGCCTCTCGTTTGGCACGATGGTGCGCTACCGCCACGCGGACATGGAGCACCTGCGGCACGTCCTGCAGGACATTCCCGACACGGCGGGCAAGCTGATTGTCACCGACGGCGTGTTCAGCATGGGCGGGGACATCGCAAAGCTGCCGGAGATCGTGGCGCTCGCCAAGGAATTCGGCGCACGCGTCATGGTGGACGATGCGCACGGCCTCGGCATTCTCGGCGAGGGTGGCCGCGGCACCGCGAGCCACTTTGGCCTGGAGGACGAGGTGGATATCTACATGGGCACGTTCAGCAAGTCGCTGGCAAGCCTCGGCGGCTACATGGCCTCCAGCACCGAGGTTGCGGAGTTCGTCCGCCACACCTCGCGCCCCTTCATCTTCTCCGCGTCCATGACGCCCGCGAGCTGTGCCTGCGCGCTTGCCGCGCTGCGCGTGCTGGAGCGCGAACCCCAGCGCGTCGCCCGCCTGCAGGAGCTCTGCCGCCATGCCCGCGCCGGATACACCGAACGCGGCATTCCGCATAAGTACACCGCGGATATCCCGATTATCCCGATCTATACCTACGAAACCATCCGCACGTTGACCATCGCCAAGATGCTCTACGACGCGGGGGTCTACGTCAACCCCGTCCTCCCGCCCGCCACGCCCGCCTCGGAGTGCCTGCTGCGCACGAGCTATATGGCAACGCTGACGGAGCCGCTGCTCGACGAGGCAATGGACATCATGGCGACCGTTCTGGCAACCGAAGCAAAATAAAAGACAATCGATCCAAGAATCGGGCGTCTTTGAGGAGGAATTCATATGAAGCGCGTCTGCATCTTAACCGGCGGCAGCAGCGGCATTGGACTGGCGACCGCGGAACTGCTCGCAAAAGAAGGATTCACCGTTTACGAACTCAGCCGCAGCGGCAAGGACGCGGCGAACATCGTCCACCTCACGGCGGACGTGACGGACGCGGCGCAGGTTCGCGGCGCGGTGTCGAAGGTTCTCGCGGCGGAGGGGCGGATTGACCTGCTCGTGTGCAACGCGGGCTTCGGCATCTCCGGCGCGGTGGAATTCACCGACCCGGCGGATGCTTACGCCCAGCTCAACGTGAACTTCTTTGGCGCGCTGCACTGCATTCAGGCAGTACTGCCCGCGATGCGCGCGCAGAAAGCGGGGCACATCGTACTCGTCAGCTCCGTTGCCGCGCCGATTGCGATTCCGTTTCAGGCGTTCTACAGCGCGACGAAGTCTGCAACGAACTCCCTGATGCTCTCTCTGCGCAACGAGCTCAAGCCCTTTGGCGTACAGGTTTGCGCCGTGATGCCCGGGGACGTCAAGACCGGCTTCACCGCCGCGCGCAAGAAGAGCCTCGCGGGCGAGGAAGTGTACGGAAAGGCGCTGGAGCGCGCCGTCGCCGTCATGGAGCACGACGAGCAAAACGGCATGCCACCGCTCCTTGTCGCCAAATCGATCCTTCGCGCCACCAATGAAAAACGTCCGCGCGCGCTGCGCACCGTCGGCGCACAGTACAAAATCTTCGTGGTGCTGGCAAAGCTGCTGCCCGCCAGCTGGACCAACGCGCTCGTCGGCATGATCTACAAATAAGCCGGATCCATATCGTTCTCCAGCCGCGCTGTTATTGCGCGGCTTTTTTGCACTTATTGCCGTTTTCTGACAAAAAAGTGTCGCATTCGTTCCATTTGACCTGCTAGTTTTACCTGTATTCTGTTAGTATCAAACAGTCAGGGGGCAATTCCATTATGGAATCGAATATGGAATCGAATGAAAACCACCTCAACCCGAAGACCGCGCGAATTCTCAAGCTGATCTTGGACGCGATCATGCTGATTCTCCTCGTATTGATGTACAAAAAGCAGGTCATCAGCATGGAGTTCCACGAAATCGGCGGGTTGGCGCTCATCGGGCTCTTTCTCATTCATCATCTCGTCAACGCAAAGTGGATCGGCGCGGTCACGCGTCGCCTGTTTGCCAAGGAAACACCGGGGCTTGTCCGCGCGCGGTACATTGTGGACGCGCTGCTGCTCGTTGCGTTTTTCGCTGTCGGCGTCACCGGCGTGCTCATCAGCAAGGTCGTTTTCTCGCTGCACGTTGCGGGTAACTTTAAAACGCTGCACTACTTTGCCTCCGCGCTCGCCATTGTTCTGATGGGCATCCACCTCGGCCTGCACGCGGACTATATCTTTGGTAAGCTCCTGCGAAAAGGCGCCAACCGGATTGCGAAGATCGCGCTCTGCGCCGTGCTGGCAATCATGATTGCGTTTGGCGGCTACAGCCTGTTTACCACGTCCTTTGTGCGCTATCTGGCCGCGCCGCTGCAAATGACAGTCGCGATGCAGGGCGTGCCCGTGCCGAGCGGAGACATCGCGCTGGACGGCTCCAACGCCGAGCGCCCCACCGACCTGAGCGAACTGCCGGAGTTCTCCGGCGAGAACGGCGACTTCCACGGCGACAGACAGGACTTTGACGGCGGCGAACGAGGCGGCGAGGGCGGTTCCTCCAGCGCCGCGGCGCTGATTGCGCAGTACGTGAGCATCATTACGCTGTTTGGCGCGGTAACCTACGGCTTCCTCCGGCTGACCGGCAAACGCAGGCATCGCGGGCAGGATAGCGCTGTACCACAAACGTTGCCCGACAGCGCCGAGTAACTTCCCCCACAAGAAAACCCCCGGTCGCGGTTTTGCGATTCGGGGGTTTTGTGCATGCGGGGTTTACGCCGCAGGAACTTCAGCTTACAGCTCCTTTTCGAGTTTAAAGCGATAATAGAGGCCGACGCCGACCACGTAGAGATACGCGCCCACGAGCAGCAGCACCGGCAGGAGATCCATCCCCATCAGCGCAAACGCGACCATCAGCGCGCCGAAGACAAACACCATCGCATCGTAGGCCTTCGCCTTCGCGCGGTTGGCAATCTCCTGATTGCGTTCGTCCTTTTGCTCAATCTCCTGCTGTTTCGCGATTTCGGGGTTCTTTTTGAGCACCGCGCGGTTCACAAAGCCGCTGACCCCCTGCCCGAACATGCCGCAGCCGAGGCCGATGAACACATACGGCAGCGCCAGCATGACCCCCGTCGGCGCGAACACGGTTTTCACCAGATATAGCCCCGCGCCCAACAGCGCGAGCCCGACAACCAGTGTAAGGGCGTTGATCACGTTCTTTTTCATGTTGTTTCCTCCTCGTAGATAAAAATCTCCTCAATGCCTACGCCGAAATAGCGCGCAATTCGAAACGCCAGCAGGATCGACGGGTTGTAGCGCCCGTTCTCGAGCGAGCCGATGGTTTGGCGCGAAACTTCGAGCGCGGCGGCGAGTTCCTCTTGCTTGATACCGCGCAGTTTGCGCAGTTCTTCCAAGCGATTTTTCACGGTTCATCACCTCCGTATGGAAAGTTTGCTTTCCATGAGAAGAGTATAACACGTTGGCGTGAAATGTCAAGCGTCCTTTCCATTTTGTGAGGATTTTTTTGGGGAAGGACTTTGGTGAAGCTTCGGTTTTAGAATCGAGGGCAGAAAAAGCCCCCGGTCGCAGGTGCGGTCGGGGGAAGGATTTATCAAGGTGTCGGGAGCGATACCGTTACATGATTTTCGGTACGGAACGCTGCCGCGGCGTTAACAAGCGCTCCTTCATTTCCGCATTGTCTTTTACTTTGTACATTGCTATAAGATCGACCGGCTTCTCCATTTTTAAAATGCTTGGAGCAACCTTCCTGTTTGTAAAATACGTCTCTTTCTCCGCTTCGGCAGCCACCGCAATTTTGGGGTTCGCTGGCAAATCATCATCCACGAAGTAATTCTTTAGAATATCTTGCCATTCCTTAATATAACCTGTTCTCAAGTCATTAATCTGCTGATCGGAAAGGCCGCCGCTTGTTACAAGCCATGCATCATGATCGATTTTTGCATACACTGCTTCCAGCAAAGGCCGCATCTCACTGAGTTCCTTCAGTCTTTTCTTAAAGGGGAGAATCTCACTAATCAGGTTATACGCCTGAAGCGCGAAAACGAGGATTGCCCAGATCTGCGCATATTTGTTCCAAAATGCCATGTTTGCTACAAACTCAGCCGAGAGTAAGGCAACGATAATCCGACTCCACATGTCAATTTTCGTGTAGCGCTGATTGTACTTCTTGTAGAACTCCAGATCATACTTGTACTGCGTCATCATCTCTGCGTATTTGTCCTCCATGCTCATGCCCCTTTCATATTATTTATTCACCATCATAATACTTCTAATTCTCATAATGTCAATGTTATTTATTGTTTTTCAAGCCATGCTATTACTTACATTATTCCGTATTTTTCTTGTTTTATAGAGCATATTTAGATTTTTTTCCAAAATGTTATATACATTTATATGCTGTGTTATATTTAGTCGTAGTTTCATGATTTGAAGGAGAAAACGCCTGATATCAGATGTAATTAACGCATTCCGGAAAATAACAGATTCGAGTTGCCTACCCTGCCTCATTGAGCTTTCGCCTCGTTTACCGATTGCTCCTTCGTGCGATAAACAACCCGATTTTGCTCCCCAGATTCAAAAGAAAATGCACCCCGTTATCGGGATGCATTTTCTTTTTGGAGCTGATGAACAGATTCGAACTGTCTACCCTGCCCACAGTTCGGCAAGGTCGCGCTGCGTCGCCGCGCACGCGGCTTCCTGGCGTTCCCTGCCTCACTGGGCTAACGCCTCGCTTTCTCCGCCACAGGCGGCGCTCGGCTCTGCCCCCATTACCGATTGCCAATTTGTGTGACAAACCGTCCGAACTTCCCACCTGCACCAAAACAAAAAACGCACCCACATTGGGGTGCGATTT
>CAZDXW010000030.1:1459-3170 GCA_964509485.1 uncultured Christensenella sp. | reverse complement strand
TTTTTGGAGCTGATGAACAGATTCGAACTGTCTACCTCCTCATTACCAATGAGGTGCTCTACCGACTGAGCTACATCAGCGCTCGCAACGAACATTATAGCGAAGCTGGCCGTTCATTGCAAGTGTTATTTCCGTTGCGAGCACGCGAATTTCAAATCGCGCTGTGTTACTCTTCGACGCGGATGACGCTCTCCACCGCGTTCACGCAGTCCAGCGCGCTGATCTGCTCCAGCGCGTTGCGGACGGCAAACTCGCTCGCCGCGTGCGTAATAAACGTAATGCGGGCACTCACGCCGTCCGGCTCGCCCAGCTGAATCACGCTCTTGAGCGAAACGCCCTGCTCGGCAAACGCAGCGGCAATCGCCGCCATAGTGCCGGGCTTGTCCGCCACCTGCAGGCGAATGCTGTAGATGCAGGTAAAGTCCTGCACGAGCTGCACCGCGCTGCTCATGCTCGCCTCGTTGACAAACGTCATGTAGTGATGGCGTTTCTCATGATGGCAGGCATACACAATGTCGCTGACCACGGCGCTCGCGGTCGGCATACAGCCCGCGCCACGCCCGTAGAGCATCACGTCGTCCACGGCATGCCCCGTGAGGAAGATCGCGTTAAACACGCCGCGTACGCTCGCGAGCGGGTGCGTCTTGGGAATCATCGTCGGGTGCACGCGCACCTCGATCTTGTTTCCGTCCTTCTTGCCGATGGCGAGCAGCTTGATCGTGTAGTTCAACAGCCGCGCGGTCTCAAAGTCCGCCGGGGTGAGCTTGGTAATCCCCTCGCGGTAGACAACCTCAATCGGCATATGCGCATGAAACGCCATCGAGGAGAGGATCGAGAGCTTGTACATCGCGTCATAGCCCTCTACGTCCGCTGTGGGGTTCGCCTCGGCGTATCCCAGCGCCTGCGCATCCGCGAGTGCGTCCTCAAAGCTCTGGCCGTTCTCGGTCATCTGCGTAAGGATGTAGTTCGTCGTACCATTGATGATGCCCATCACGCGGGTGATGTTGTTTGCCTGCATGGAGTCTAGAATCGTCCGGAGAATCGGAATGCCGCCGCCGACCGTCGCCTCGAGGTACAACCCCGCGCCGGTCTGCTTGGCCGCCTGCTCAAACGCAGGCCAGTGCTTGCTCATGACCTCTTTGTTCGAGGTAACAACCGTCTTGCCCGCGGAGAGTGCGCGCAGAATGAACGAGCGCGCAGGCTCAATGCCGCCCATGCACTCGGCAACGATGTCAATCTCTGGATCGTTGACGATGTCGTCAAACGATGTGGTATACAGCTCCATGGGAGCCAGATGCAGGTTCGGCTCGTGCTCGAAGTCCCGAACCAGAATCCGACGAACGCTGATTTCAATTCCTTCGCGGTGCGTAATCTGCGCGCCGTTTTCGCTCAATACGCGGTATACGCCGCTGCCAACCGTCCCAAAGCCCAGTAGGGCCACCTGAAAGTGTTTCACAAATCCTCCTGCTATCATTTGCCGTGACCGGAAAAGAGCGCGTCACCGCGCCCTTAGAAGGTCTCGTGCGCTATTGCTTTTATTCTATTCGGACAGCGCAGCGCCGATTGCCGTTGCAAACGCGGCGTGGTCGGGCACGATGAACGTTACGTGATGCAGCGCCGCCACCTCATCCAGACTGCGCTGCGCGATCGGCCAGTCTGTTATAGTGCCGACGAGCACAATAGTTCGAGTGAAGTGCCGCTTTGCCGCGAA
>CAZDXW010000030.1:0-1359 GCA_964509485.1 uncultured Christensenella sp. | reverse complement strand
CCGCCGCCGAGGCCGGTGCCGCCGACGTGCCAGGCGCGAACCGGCGTCATCCGCGTGAACGACGTGCCCGTGCCGACGCTGACGATCAGCGTGTTGATTTTCTTCGAGAGCTTGGAAGCGCCGCGCGCAACGGAGGCGAACTCGTCCTTGCGGACGGTCGGAATCCCGCGCAGGTTCCCCTTGATGAACGACGAGCCGACGCCGGTCACCGCGATGCGGCGAACGCCCGTGTAACCAAACGAATCCAGCGCCTCGTCAAAGCTCATCTCGTCGGGCTTACGGAATTCCTTGACGCACTTGCCGTTCTTGACCAGCGCAAACTTCGTCGTCGAAGCGCCAATGTCGATGCCCAGCACCAGCTCGCGCGGCTTGACCGCCGCAACGATGACCGGCACGAGCAGAATCGCCGCGACGAGCTCGATGGAGCCGTTGACGCCAATCAGCGTGGCATAGATCGTGCCAAACAGCGGCAAGCCGGTCAGCACGGTGGAAAACAGTTTCAGCGCGGAGAGCACGAGCACCGTGTTCGTCAGTGTTGCCGCCGCGGCGGAGATGCCCGCCACGAGACCGCTGCGGAGCTTGAGTTTGCGCAGCCCCTGCGCAACAAGGCCGCCCACTGCGCCTACGATGACACGCGGAACAACGGAGATCAACGGGTTGACAAATGGCGCCCAGAGCGGGTTCGTCAGCGCGCGCAGCACGCAGGTAACGCCCCAAACGAGGCCGAGCACCGCGCCGTATTCCCAGCCGAGCAGAACCGCGCCCACCGCAACGACGATGTGCAGCGTGGTAATCTCAATGAGGCCGTAGTAGATGTAGCCCGTATAAGGCACAATGGTCATCACGATGATGAGCGCACAAAGAATGCCGGCCCGCGCCAGGTTTCTTGTGTCGGTCGTTCGCTTGCTCTTGATTTCCATCTCAACTGCCTCCTTCTTATCTCACTCGATAGAACGCATGGTTTCCTATGAAGTTTCCATATTATATATCATTTCCACGCGCTGTGCAACGCCGCCGGGCGGTTTTCTGAAAAAACTACTGAATTTCTTGCGGAAGACCGAATTGGGCGGCGTTCCCTGCGTGCCGCGACGTCATATCATGGGCGGGACGGAGCGCCGTTTTGCGCTGCATATTTTATACGGAAAAAGCGTCGCTTTCCGGTTGACACAACCACCTTCATCCGCTATACTTATTTTTGCATTTGTGATGTTTGGGGGAGCATAGCTCAGCTGGGAGAGCACTTGCCTTACAAGCAAGGGGTCACAGGTTCGAGCCCTGTTGTTCCCACCATTTCGTTCTTGCAATGGCCCGGTAGTACAGTTGGTTAGTACGCCAGCCTGTCACGCTGGAGGTCAGGGG
>CAZDXW010000029.1:0-35839 GCA_964509485.1 uncultured Christensenella sp. | reverse complement strand
CGCGCGCCCTGCCGGATCAGCTCTTCGTCGTGCAGCTGTCCAACGGCATCGGCGGCTACCTGCCGTCCAGCTCCGGCGTGCGCGGCGGCAGCTACAGCAGCAAACCCGCGTCCACGTTCTGCGGGCCGGAAGGCGGCGACGTGCTCGTGGAGCAGACGATTGAAGCGGTGAACCGTATGTTCGCCGACCGGCGCGACTGATACAGGGGCAACCGATAGAAGCGCAACAAAGGCCATCCGAATGGATGGCCTTGTTTGTTCCAAGTGTTTATTCATGCTCAAAGATGCTTCGAATGCGAAACGCTATACATAGTAGGCTGCAAGACGATCCCAACAATCCCGATAGCGCGCATACTTCTTGCGATAATACGCCGCGCGTTCCGGCGATGGGGTCAGCGTGTCGCCGCGGTGTACCATCGCCGTTGCGGCGGCGGAGTAGTCGGGGTGCGCGCCCGCGCCGCAGGCGGCGATCATCGCCGCGCCGAGCGCGCAGGCGTCCGTTTCGCGCAGGAGCTGAACGGGAGTGTTCGTGATGTCGCAGATCAGCTCCGTCCAAAGCGGGCTGCGGGAAGCGCCGCCGAGCACCTTGAGCTCGCCGATTGCGCAGCCGTTTACCGCAAAGTCCTCCAGCGCGCGACGCACGCCGAAGGCCGCGCCTTCCATAATCGCGCGCGCGTAATCGAACCGGTCGTGGTTGAGGTTGGAGCCGACGAACGCGGCCTGCGCGTTGGTGTTCCAAATCGGGTATGCCGCGCCCAGCGGGTAGGGGTAGTAAAACAGATCGCCGATCTCGCGGCTCTGCGCCTGAAGATCCAACTCCGCAAAACCAACCTCGGGCAGGAACTTGTTTCTGTACCATTCCAGCGAAACGCCTGTTCCGGAGAGCGACGCCATCGCGCCGAACAAGCCGGGCACCGGGTGGATCGACGGCGCAAGAAAAGAATCCGAATAGAGCAATTTCTCGCCGAGACCCAGAATCACCCAAGTGGTTCCGGCGGAAAGTAGCATATCCCCTGCGTGAATCGCGGCGGCGCCGAGGGAGGCGCAGTATTGGTCGTGCGCGCCGTTGAACACCGGCGTACCCGCCCGCAAGCCAAGCTCCTGCGCAGTGGCTTTCGTGAGTCCGCCGACCAGCGATCCGGTGGGTTGAATCTCCGGCAACTGCTCCGGCGTGATACCCAGTGCTTCCAGCATGCGCGGGTCCCAGCGAGCGGTTCGAATGTCCATCAACTGGCGGATTGCCGCGTTGGTCGGGTCGATCACCGCGCGTCCGGTCAGGTATTCGTGGACGATTTCGATTGTGCTCAGATAGCGACAACCTGGTTGTTCCAGCCCCGCGCGGCGCAGATGCAGAATCTTTGCCGCGTCGAGCGTTGGAAAGATGCGCCAGCCGCACATATGGTAGACATACTCGTTGCCGAGCAGCCGCTCGAGCTCCGCCGCTTCGGCGCGCGCGCGGGAGTCCATCCAGGTGATCGCGCTTCCGATTGGCTTGCCGGAAGCGTCGACCATCGCCATGCTCGCGCCCTGCGTGGAAAGCGCGATGGCGGACACGCTCTTTTGCTCGTTTCCGGCCATCGCCTCGCGAATGGCGGCCTTGCTGGCGGCGATCCAGTCGTTTGCGTCCTGCTCCACGCGGTTATCCTGCGTGGAAAGCGAATACCCCTGGTAACCTTTTCCGGCGACAACGCCGGTGCTGGTTTCGACCAGCAGGGCTTTCGTTCCCGTCGTGCCGATGTCCAGTCCGATGACATACATAACGAATTCTCCCTTATGCGTTGGTAGAAACGAGCGCCTGCGCCGCCGCGCCTTCGGAAACGCCGAGCGTAACTCGATAGGTAACGCTTTCGTATGCGCCGAGCAGGAACGCGTTTTGTTCCGTGAGGTCGGTTACGCGGTCGTGGGCGGGGCAGTTGGCGGGCTCGATTGCGAGCACATAGTCGTGCGATTTGAGGCATTTCCACTCGAGCAGATAGGGCAGCGACGTGGTGTCGTATCGTAAGTACGCCGAGAGTTGCAGCTTTGGCTGATACAGACCGGCGGTTACAACTCCCTTCGCGTGCGGAGCGTGGCAGAAGGTCTGCTGCGGCAGTCCGTCCACGGGCGCGTGCATATGATGGTGGTCGGTGTCTCCGCTTTTGCTATAGTCGCTCGTGTCCGAGCCCGGCCCAAAGTAGAGCGCGTCCTCGTCCAGCAGCGGATAGCCAAAGTTGAAGTGATACAGCAGAAAGACGGGTTCCGGCGCGTCGGTCAAGTTGGTGATCGTGTCCGTAATCGTGACTTCACTGGCGTACAGCGAGGTTTCGATCTGGCGCCGAAGCTCCAGCGAGCGGCCGTACAACCGGCTTTCGCGCACCACGCCGGAGAGACGGAGCACGTAGTCATCACCCTCCCGGCGCGCATCCGAACCAAACTGCTCCGCCGCGCGGCTGCCGATTCTGCCGTGAATCGGGAAAACGTTCCGTTCGTCGGCCTGCGCCGCGCCGCCGACGTTGTCCAGCCCGCAGGTGGCGAGCATACCGCCGCGCCAGTCGCTGAAGAACTCGCCGGCCAGCGGCAGAAACGCGCTCGCGCCAAGCCCGTTCTTCGAATGGAACGCGAGATTCACGCCCTTATAGGAAAAATCGTACAGGTCGAGGCAGCGATCCGGGGTCACGGAAAAGTTCAGTCCCGCCGCGTTCCAGACACGGGCAATGCGCATGCCCGCGCCGTTGCCTTCCTCCAGCCGTTCCAGACGGACGCCCGCCAGCTGGTCGATGTTGCCGAGGTGCTTGAAAAGCGCTCTGTTCATAGGCGGACACCGCCTCGTTGTGTATCGAAGTAGACTTCCTTCGCGTTTTCAAAGAAGACTGCGTTCTTTTTTGCCTCGTCGTTGCCGATGAGGTCGAGCATGTTTTTGAGCTGCTCGTAAACAAAGAAGGTATAGCCGCTCTCGTCTTCGGGGTAACGGTGCTTGTTCCAGCTGAAGTTTTCGCGGCAGAGATTGATATAGGTGCCGTTCTTCCATTCTCGCGTGCCGTGCCAGAGCAGAATCGGAAAATCCGTTCCAAACAGAATCTTATGATAGTCCAATTCGGCGAGCGCGAGTTGATACACCGCGGGATTGAGCACTGCCGCGGTATCGAACCACACGCGGTGGATATCCTCGCCGAGCGCAGCAAGCGCCTGCTCGAAATACTCTACATTAAAACAACGGCCAAAGTGCGCGATGACGAGCTTGACGTTCGGATAACGATCCAGAATCGTCCGAATTTCGGAGACGTTCTCCGGCGCAGGCAGGCGTCCCGCGCGGGGCAGATGCATGAGCACCGGAACGTGGAGCTTGTTCGCCAGCGCGAATTGCTCGTGCGTCATAAAGTCGAATATGCTGACCTCCGCGCCCTTGACCGCGCTCGCCATATACGGATACGGCTTAAAGCCAGAGAAACCACCCTCGACGAAGGTCTTCTCAATCGTCGCCGCGTCAAATTCCGGCCGAATGGTCATAAGCCCGCAGACATGCGGAAACTCCGAGATGCTGGCGACATAGTCGTTGTTGGCGACGGTATCCGCTTCGCGCAGCGGCCAGGGCAGCGCGACATGATGCACCACGGTGTCCGGAAACAGCGTTCGGTCATACGCGCAAGCGTCCTCATAACTCATTAAGAGGCCGCATTCCAGCGCCCAGTCGCCCGCGATCGTTTCTTTTGTGATGCGGCTGACGTGCTCGGGCAGGTTGAAATGCGCGTGCGCGTCAATCATAACGCGCGGCAGGCGCGGCAGCAGGTGCTCGGCGTAGAATGCCTCGTCCAGCTCGGTTCGATGAAAATACTCGTACATCATACACGGGGCCTTTCTGTGCACTTTACTGCTAATAAAAGTGCACGAGGTGCATATTTGATTGATATATCTTGCCTGTTTCTTATTGTACGTGCCCGAAAATGAGATGTCAACCCGCAAATAATCTGAAAAATTCTGTTGACAGTGCAGATTCGGGTGCATATAATAGGGCCATCAAGGCAAATTCAAGGGGTTTCCCACATACAAGTCTAAATAGTGCACAAGGTGCACGTTACGAAACAGAACGCACACTTATCTGCTTCTACGTGACTCGAAACGACGAGCCACAATCATAAGCGAAACTTCCGATACAAACAGCGAAGCATCTGCTAACAAGATAGTCACAAGAGCACAGATAGAAACAAACAGACCATAAGGAAACATGCAACGAATGGATAAAGCAAAGCGTGTCACGTTAATGGACGTTGCGGAGAAATCCGGCTATGCGCTGCGCACCGTAAAAAAGGTGATGGCGGGCGAACCGGTGTACGAGCGCACCCGCAGCGCGGTGCTGCACGCGGCGCGCGAGCTGGACTATCAGAAGAACCACGTTGCCAGCGTCTTGGCAAAGGCAAAGGACAGCAAGGTCGTCGTCATCTATTCGGAAACGACAAAGGCGTACTTTCCGGAGGTCGAGCGCGGATTCCGTCGGTTTGCGGACGACTACCGCGCATATGGGCTCCAACTCGAAATTCGCAAGTGCTACACCAAGCACGTTGCGGAGCAGGAGGAAGCCATTCGAGGGGTCATTGCGGACGGTTCGGTCAGCGGGCTGATCATTCAGCCGCAGAGCGCAACCAAGCTCAACACCCTGCTCGAGGAGTTCGCCTGCAGCGGAAGGCCG
Organism: uncultured Christensenella sp.; assembly: GCA_964509485.1. Taxonomy (GTDB): domain Bacteria; phylum Bacillota; class Clostridia; order Christensenellales; family CAG-138; genus UBA7703. The sequence continues at coordinate 31,177 of CAZDXW010000029.1, read as the reverse complement.
TTTGTCACCTTTGGCGCGGACGCGGTCACAGAGAAGAAACTCTGCTACGTCGGCCCGAACGCCTACAAGGCGGGGCGCATCGGCAGCCAGATTCTGGCGAACTACATCGGTAAAAAGGGCAATGTGTTCACGATCAATCAGGGCAACGAGCACATGCAGACCAAGGAACGCAAACGCGGTTTTCTCGATATGATCAAGGAGTTCTATCCGGACATTCATCCGTTTGAACTGAACATTCCCGATAACTCCAATCTCTATTACGAAATGGTCAAGGCCGCGATTGCGGACGACGATCTACGAGGGTTGTTCTGCACGGACGCGGATAGCTACATTGCCGGAGAAGTGCTGCGGGATCTGGGCCGAAAGGACATCGTCGTCGTTGGGTTCGACCTGTCGGAGATGGGCGTTCGGCTGATGAAGGACGGGTACCTGAAGGTGATGATTGAGCAGCGGCCGGAGCTGTTCTCCTACCAGGCGGCAAGGGTCATGTTCAACTACCTTTATTATAACGAGATTCCGGAAAAGATGCAGTATTCGGAGCTCGCGATCATAACGAGCGAATGCCTGCAGGATTAATAAAGAACGATAACTCCTCGACAAACCGGTAACGGTTTGGACGGAGTTGAATAGTGAGAGAGGATACTACGGTGGAAAAAACAGCTATGCAACCCAAGAACTCGGTTTCCAGTGTGCTTCGGAAGATTCTTCAGACGCGCGAACTGTCCCTCGTCGTGCTATTGGTGATCATCATCATCGCCTTGATGTCTTCGACGTCCACCTTCGCAACCACGGGCAATATCCGCGTGCTGCTGCAGGGCATGAGCGTGGATATGATGATTGCGATCCCAATGGCGATTTCGCTGATCGCGGGCAACATCGACTTCTCGGTCGGTTCCAACCTCTGCCTGTCCAGCGCGATTGTCGGCCTTTCGCTCAACGCGGGCATTCCGGCGTGGCTGGCGATTCTGATTGGCCTTGCGTCCGGCGCCGCGTTTGGCGGGCTCAACGGCGTGATCATCAACAAGCTTGGTGTAACGCCGCTGGTTGCGACGCTCGGCACCTGGATGGCCTACCGCGGCATCGCGCTGGTCATCATTGGCGGGCAGACGCTCGGTAACTTCGGCGAGAGCTTCACCATCGTGGGCCGGGCAACCTGGCTCGGCGTTCCGTCGACCATCGTCTACATGTTTGCGATTATCCTCGTCGGCATTTTCATCGTCAAGTACACGAGCTTCTTCCACAATGCCTACCTGATTGGTTCCAACAAGCTTTCCGCAAAGCTGGCGGGCATCAACATTGAGAAGTTTGTTTATATCTCCTATATGATCACCGGCGCGGTCGCCGCGTTCGCCGGAATCGTGCTCGCCGCCCGTCTCGGCAGCAGCAGCCAGAACGCAGGCACGCAGCTGGAGTTTCGAAACGTCGTTGGCCTGCTCGTCGGCGGCATCTCGATGGACGGCGGTGAAGGCAAGCTCATTGGCGCGGTGCTCGGCGTCACGCTGATGCAGCTGATCAACAACGCAATCGTGCTGTTGTACCTCAACCCCAGCTATACGCAGGTGATTACCGGCACCATCCTCGTGCTCGCGGTTGCGATTGACCAGCTGAGCAAGCGGCGCAAAGTAGCCGCGAAGTAGGCGAAACACTCAACCGACAAAGCGGAGGAATGGAAAGATGAGTACAGCAATACGCCTATCGGGCATCACCAAGCGGTTCCCGGGCGTGGTCGCGTTAAAGAACGTCGGCTTTGAGATTCAAACCGGCGAAGTGCATTGCCTGGTCGGCGAAAACGGAGCGGGAAAGTCCACGCTCATCAAGCTACTCGCCGGCGTGGAACAGGCGGACGAAGGAACGATTGAACTCTTCGGCAAGCAGGTTTGCTTCCGTTCGCCGGAGGAAGCGCTCCGCGCGGGCGTTGGCGTTGTGTATCAGGAGCTTTCGAATTTCGTGCATCTGGACGTAGCGACCAACCTCAACGCGAACGACTTTCCCGAAAAGGGCGGCATGATCGATTATCGTGCGCTCTACCGCAGAACGCGCGAACAGCTCGACGACTGCGGGCTAAAGTACATCCACGAAAAGAGCATTATGCGCGAGCTCAGCCTCGGCACCCAGCAGATGGTGGAGATTGCGTCGCTCATTGGCCAGAAGGCGCGCGTCGTGATTCTGGACGAACCGACCTCCGCGCTCACGGAGGTGGAGGTCGACAAACTCTACGAGCTGATTGCGCGAATGAAGCAGCAGGGTGTTACGATTATCTACATTTCGCACCGGCTGGACGAGGTGCTGCATCTGGCGGACACCATCACCGTGCTCAAGGACGGCGAACACGTGATCACCTTCCCGCGCGACGAACACACCACAAAGCCGATGCTGGTTCGTTACATGGTCGGGCGCGACGTGGAGTTTGATTATCGCACCAGCCAGACGATGCAGAGCGAGGTGTTGCTCGACGTCAAGGGCGTTTGCAGCGGCGAAGCGCTGAAGAATATCGACTTCTCCCTGCACAAGGGCGAAATACTCGGCATCGCGGGGTTGGAAGGTTCCGGCCGTACCGAACTACTGGAAACGCTCTTTGGCTGGCGCGCCGCAACGGCAGGGTCGATTCAGCTCGAAGGCAAGCCGCTTCGCGCGCACAACCCGATTTTGGCAAAGAAGCGCGGCCTGGCCTACATCACCAAGGATCGCAAGATGCTCGGCCTGTTTTTAAAGCAGGACGTCAAGACCAACATTGCCGCCGCGTCGGAGCAGCGCTACAAGCGCGCCGGACTCGTGAGCTATCGAAAGATCGCCGAGAACGCAAACCACTATGTGGATGCCATGCGCATCAAGTGCGCGTCGCTTGGTCAGCTCGTGATGAACCTCTCGGGCGGCAACCAGCAGAAGGTGCTGCTCTCCATGTGGCTTTCGGCGGACCCGAAGATTCTGCTCATCGACGAACCGACGCGCGGCGTGGACGTTGGCGCGAAGGCGGAGATTCACGCGCTGCTGCGCGGAATCGCGGCGGAGGGCAAGGGCGTGCTGATGGTTTCCTCCGAACTGCCGGAGATCATGGCCGCGTGCGACCGCGTGATCGTCATGTTCGAAGGGCGAATCACCGGAATTCTGGAGAACAACAAGCAACTCACGGAGGAGCGCCTCGTGTCGCTCGCCTCCGGCATGACGGAAGCCTGCTGAGGGTTCCGAAGAACTAGAAGGACAAACCATAACAATATAGCGAATAGACTGTTAGCGAAAAAACGAGTTTTCGTGAAGTGTGTTTCTTGTTGTCTGAAATCCTAAAAAAGACAGTCCATTATAAGTAATCCTAAATCAATATGTCTTTCAAGATTTCCTTTTCAAAAGGAAATATAGCAGCAAAACAAACCGTACAGAAGAAACCAAGAACTTTTAAAGATTTCCTTTTCAAAAGGAAATATATCAATAAGGAGGAAATACGAATGAAAAAGGCTACGATTCTTGTCGCGATCCTGATGGTGGTTGCTCTGTTGGCAACCGGTTGCGCAGCGCCTGCGCCTGCGGCCGCCACGGCGGAAACCGCAGAAGCCACCACAGCAGCGGCGCTCCCCGGCGAGGGAGAAACCTATGTGGTCATCGGCTCCCTGTTCCAACTGGAGTTCTTTGACGCGCTCAAGGCTGGCGTCTGTGATGCGGCCAATTCCATCGGCGCCAAGTGGTACTATGCCGGCCCGCAGGAATTCGTTCCGGATCAGATCTCCCAGGCCATCGACCAGGCAGTTGCGAACAAGGTCACCGGTATTGTGCTGCACGGCCAGTCCCCGGAAACCGCAGCGGCTGTGGACAACGCCATCGCGGCGGGCGTACCCGTGATCATCGTCAACACCGACATCCCCAGCAACCGCCTCTCCTTCCTCGGCTGCAACCCGTACCAGGCCGGTTACGACATGGGCGAACAGATGGGCAAGCTTCTCGCGGGCAAAACCGGTACCGTCCTGATCTCGACCGCCATCAGCGCAGGACAGCCGTCCGCTCTGGAGAACCTCCGCGGCGCGAAGGAAGCGCTGGCAACCTACACCGGCGTGAACGTCGTAGAAGTGGATGACACCGCGGACGCGAACGTTGCCGCAACCAACATCGGCGCGGCGCTGCAGGCAAATGCGGACGTCGTCGGCATCATCGGCCAGCAGGCCTACACCGCGGTTGGCGCTTGCACCGCCGTGCGTGAAGCGGGCTTGACCGGCAAGGTCATCGTCATCGGCCGCGACCGCGACACCGCGACGCTAGAGCTCATTGAAAACGGCGAACTCGCCGCTTCCTATGCGCAGAACTCCTACGTGGAAGGGTTCATCGCCCTCCAGTGGCTGCATGACTATGTCAACGGCGACCTGAAGGTCATCGGCGACTACATTGGCGGCGGCGTCAACCCGCTGCCGAAGACGGTCGACTCCGGCTCCATCGTTATCACGAAGGACAACGCCGCCCAGTTCAAAGAAAAGTACGTCTGGGAAGTCACCGCAGGCAAATAAGCAAACCGACACAGGCGGAGGGGGCGTTCGCGTCCCCTCCGATCCTTCCAAGCAGGTTTTATCCACAAAGATGTTCGCGGAACGTCCGATCAAGTAACACTGACATGAGGTTTAACATGAACGACGAAAAGATCGGCTTGCTGCCGCTCTACTTAAAACTCTACGACGACACCGTTCCATCCATGCGTCCGCGGGTCGAGCGCTTTCGTGATTCGATTCAGCATGCGCTGGAGCAGGAAGGGCTGTCGATTGTCTCCGCGCCGATCTGCCGGGTCGAACCGGAATTTCGCGCGGCGGTGAATCAGCTCGAAGCAAGCGGCGTTGCCGCAATCGTAACGCTGCACCTGGCGTACTCGCCTTCGCTGGAGAGCGCGGAGGTGCTCGCCGGAACCAAGCTGCCCGTTATCGTGCTCGATACGACGGAAAACTATGCGTTCGACAGCAGCGTGGACGCGGACGAGATACTCTATAACCACGGGATCCACGGCGTGCAGGATCTTTGCAACCTGCTGCGCCGCTATCATAAAACATTCAGCGTGTATGCCGGGCACTATCTGGAGTCGGACGTGCTCAAACGCACCGCGCGCGCCTGCCGCGGGGCGATTCTCGCCAAGCGGATGCGCAGTTCGCGCGTTGGCCTCGTTGGCGGTCCGTTTGCCGGAATGGGCGATTTCTGCGTGCCGTTTGACGAGCTCAGGCGCGACATCGGGCTGGAGATCGTTTCCTACGACGAGCAGCGCGGCATGCAGGCCATCCAGGGTGTGACGCAGCAGCAAATCGACGAAGAGTGGAAGCTTGATCGAGATTTGTTCGAGGTCGAACCCTGTGTCACCAGAGAGTTGTATGACCGCACCGCGCGGGTCAGTCTCGCGCTTCGCCAATGGCGCGAAAAGGAACACCTCAGCGCACTGACGGTGAATTTTCTCGCGACGGAGGACAGCAACCCCGCGCTGCCGGTTATGCCGTTTACCGAATGCTCTAAGAGCATGATGAACGGAATCGGCTATGCGGGCGAGGGGGACGTGCTGACGGCGGCGCTGGTCGGCGCGCTGCTGGGCGTGTTTCCGGAAACGTCGTTTTCGGAGATGTTCTGCCCGGACTGGAAGGGCAATAGCATCTTCTTAAGCCACATGGGCGAGTACAACTATCGCGTTTGCGACGGAAAACCGCGCTTGACCGAAAAGGACTTTCCGTTTACGAACGCGGAGAATCCGACCGTCGCCTACGGAACCTTCAGACCGGGAAAGGCTTCCTATGTGAACCTCGCGCCCGGCGGAAACGGAACCTACACCCTGCTTTGCACGCATGGCGAGGTGCTGCCAGTTTCGGGCGAAAACTGCATGCGCGAGAGCGTCAACGGCTGGTTCCGTCCAAACGGAACGGTCGCGGATTTCCTCGAACGCTTCTCGCGTCTCGGCGGAACGCACCATTCCGCGTTGGTCTACGGCGACACGCAGGAAGAGCTGGAGATGTTCGCCCGCTGTATGGGCTTTCGGTTTGTGTCGCTATAACGAACACTAGCAAACGGGAAGGAAGGGAACACGCATGAACGCACGTCAGTTGCTTTTGGACACTCTCGCCGGCAAACGAACCGACCGTGTTCCCGTTGCGCCGTTCATCTATAACAACCTCGCAAACGAGTACAATGGCGGTTTGTCCGCCGACCCGATTGCGGACACGGTTGCGCTCTATCGCCGGTTCGGGTTTGATATTCTCTTGCGCAACTACATCATGATGGACTATCTCGACGAGAGCTTCGTCAGTTGTGACCACTGGCGCGTGGAGAAACAGCGCGTGGAACATGTGCTTGGTTGGAACGAAATTTGCACGATCACTACGCCGGAGCGTGTGCTGCGGCAGGTGAAGTCCTATCGCAAGGTATCCGCAAACGAAACGGTGGAAGCCACCACGGAATATTTCATTAAAGAAGAGGAAGATTTTCGGCAGTTTGAGCGCTATCAGCCGCCGCTGCCACAGTACGACTGTTCCAAGATCGGCTACGCGCGTTCGCTCGTTAGAAACGACGGCCTCGTCGGCACCTGGATTCACGGAGCGTTCAACATGGTCGGCCTGCATCGTAAACTGGACGATTTGCTCATGGACCCGTACGAGGAGGAAGACCTCTACCGCGATATGATCGAGTATTTCGGCGGTCGCGTTGCGTCGCTCGTGCCGCAGCTGATCGCGGCGGGATGCGACTTTCTCTCCGTCAGCGGAAACATGGCCAGCGGCAGCATGGCGGGGCCAAAGCTGTTTGAACAGAGCATTATGCCCTATGAAATGCGCCTGATCGATGCCATTCACCAAGCGGGCGGAAAGATGATTTACCACAACTGCGGGGACGCAAAGCTGCTGCTGCCGCTGTACGCGAAGATGGGCATCGACGTCTACGAGTCGCTGACCGCCGCGCCATACGGGGACACTGTGCTGAAGGATGCGCTCGTGCAGATTCCGCTGCCGACGATCTTGAGCGGGGGCATCGACCAGATTCAGTTTCTCGTGACGGCCACGCCGGAGCAGGTTCGCCAGCGCGTGCGGGAAGTCTTGGAGCAGGTGAAGCCGCGCGGGGGCTTTATTCTCGCGGCGAGCGACTATTTTTCGGAAGGAACTCCGCCGGAGAACCTGCAGGCGTTTTCGGACGCCGCGCACGAATTCGGCAGATACGAGTAAGAGCGCGTTTTTCATGCATTCCTTTTTCTTTCTCCGAAACAAGGGAGGCGTAGGCCTCCCTTGTTTTTTGAATTGCCTGATATGTGCATGCGGAAGATTACCGGGGACTTTTCGTTGCCTGCACCGGAGCGGGTGTCGCGATTGCATACCGCGCGGCGTCAACCGGATTGAGCTTTCGCGGCAGCACATGATGAAACAACGCAAAGACATTCAGCGCAATGACAAACAGAATCACGTCGCGCAGGATCATCCGGAGCACGCGGCGCTTTTTTCGTTTTTTCACGGGTGAAGAGTGGAATTCGTAGTCCATGCCAACCTCCAACGATTCCTTTGCAGGGTACCACGTTAAGATGAGAAACGAAGGGGAGCGACATGAGAAGTGCATGAGAATCAATATTCGCAAAAAAAGGCTCTCCGTCGGAGAGCCTTGCGCAGTAAATCGCTGTTGGATGCTATTGGATTGGTAAAATGACCGATACGCTCGTTCCGGCACCGGGTTCACTCTTGGCGGAAACCGAGCCGTTGTGCGCCTGCACAATGGCGGACACGATGGAAAGCCCAAGCCCCATTCCGCCCGTTGCGCGCGCGCGTGCCGGATCGATGCGATAGAACCGCTCAAAGATATGGTCGCAATGCGCGGCATCCATGCCGATTCCGTCGTCGGAAACACAGAGCACGGCCTGCATAGCCTCGCGTGTAAAACCGAGCCGAATGGTTCCGCCCGGCGGTGTGTATTTCACGCTGTTATCGATCAGCGCGCGCAGCAGCTGCTTGATCATCGTCCGATCGGCGGTTAGCACATCGCTTTCGCCGACGAGGGAAACCTCGTATTGGTGCTCGGCGTCAATCAGCGTCTGTTCTTCCAACAGCTCGCCAAACAGTTCGCGCACGGAGAAAGCAGAGACGTTCAGCTGCGCCTGCATGTTGTCGAACCGCGCGAGAAACAGCAGGTTCTCCACCAGCTGATTCATGTAGGCCGTCTGTTTTTGCAGCGCTTGTATGCTCTCTCGCAGAACGGCTTTGTCCTCGCTTCCCCAGCGCGCGAGCAAGTCGATATTACCTTGCAACACGGCAAGTGGGGTGCGAAGTTCGTGGGACACGTCCGCAACGAACCGCCCCTGCTGCTGGTAGGCGGCGGAAACGCGCTCCAGCATGTTGTTGATGGTCAGCGCGAGGCTTTTGAGCTCATCGTCCGGCTCGGGCACCTCCAGCCGCGCGTCGAGATTACTTCCGCCGATCTTGTTTGTGGCCTTAATCATCCGGCTGATTGGCGAGAGCATTTTCCGGCTCGTATAGTGTCCAACCCAAAGCGCTGCGAAAGCGCCAACCAGATTTGCGCCAATCAGCAGGATTCCGAGCAGCTTGAGAAATGCAGTTTCACTTTGGAGCCTTTGCACAATGTAGAGCGTTCCGTAAACCGTACCGTTCTCCTGAATCAATTGGGACGAACAAAGCAGCATATGCCCGGAATTGAAGGTCAAAACAGGGGGTGATGGCGCAACTGGCAGGGTGCTTTCGTTCAATGGAAAATTCAGCATGCGATTGACCATCTTACCGGATGGAGCATAAACAAAGGCGGAGAGATTGGGATCATTCATCAGTTCTTCGAAAATTTCGAGGCTTGAAAGATCCTCGTTTTCCTCCGTCTCTTCAATCAGATTATCACCCATTAATTGCGTTGTTACGACAAGATTGCTCAATTGCCGTTGAACCAGAAACTGGAAAGCAGTGAAAAAAACGCCGATCGAAAGCAGCAGCAGAATGATGCTGAAGAGCAAGGTGTAAACACCTGTCAGTCGATCCGATAGCTTACTCTTTGCGCGTTTTGTCCCGTAACACATAGCCAATCCCCCGTACGGTTTCAATCATTCGGTTCTCGTCTGAGTCGTGAATGCGATTGCGCACATAGCGCACGTAAACATCCACGACGTTGCTATTGCCGGCGTACTCATACCCCCAGACATGGCTGAGAATCTGATCCCGCGTCAGAACGATGTCCCGGTTTCGAAGCAGATATTCCAGCAGATCATACTGCGTTTTCGTAAGCTCAATGATTTCGCCCGCCCGCATCACCTGACGCGAGGACGGGGTCAGCACAAGATCGCCAACGCACAGGCTTCCCTCCGGCGAGGACGGCGCGGCGGGGTCGGCGGTGCGCAGCACCATACGGATGCGCGCGAGCAGTTCTTCGATGTGAAACGGTTTTGTGATGTAGTCGTTTGCCCCCATGTCGAGGCCGTTGACCTTTTCCATCACCGCGTCCCGCGCGGTCACGAGGATGACGGGAACGGCGCTCTCCTTGCGCAAGCGGCGGAGGACTTCCATTCCGTTCAGTTCGGGCAGCATCACGTCCAGCAGCACCAAATCGTACCGTTCGCGCAGCGCCTGCTCCAGACCGGCACGACCATCCGCGCAGCTGCTCACCGCGTATCCTTCGTGCTGCAACTCCAACGTGAGGAACCGCGTAATCTCCAGTTCGTCTTCAATGATCAATATCCTCACGCCCGCGCCTCCTTTTCTGCACACCCCGCTTGATATAACGCCTTAGCAGAGTAACCTATGATAATAGCCTAATTCATTATAATCACAAACCAATGCGCGTACATGAGGATTTCATGAGAATTTCCGAAGAGTTTTATCTAAGACGGTTTTCATGCGATTCTAATCTTCGCTTCGCCGGATTCTCATATCCGCCATGTAAGATGCACAAGAGGATTGGATATGGAACACAGAAATCAGGAAAACAGAAGATTACGGTTGTCCGCCGCCATGATCATCGCGAGAGACGCGTTGATCTTTACCGCGTGCGTGCTGACGGTTCTGCTGGTGTATGTTGTTTCGTTGCCTTCGCGAAGTTTTGCGTCCGCGAATCCGGCGGTTGCCGCGTTAAACGCAAGCACCGAGCCGCAGCAAACCGCCTCATCGGATTTGCAGCCGACAGACGCGCCCGAAGCAAGCAGCGATTTATCTGCGATTGTGCCCGCGACGGAGACGCCTTCTCCTTCGCCGGAGCCAACGCCGTCACAAACGCCGGACACTCCCGCCGCGCGCGGGGATTTCTCCGCGACGTTTCCTACGGAGGACACGGGTATAGGCGCGCTTTACAGTTATCAGGGCGATACGACCAAAATCGCGATCAACAAGGTGCAGGCGGACGGCGTAACGTATTTTGTTGCGGACGTCCGGATCAAAAACATCGACGCGTTCCATACGGCGCTCGCGAAGGATAGCTACGGGCGCGGAATTCACGAAATGCCGCTGACCATCGCAAACGATCATCGCGCGGTGTTCGCCGTTTCGGGGGATTATTACGGCGCGCGCGAGCAGGGCGTTGTCGTGCGGAACGGCGTATTATACCGCGACGTCATGGGTGACGATGTCTGCATGCTGAAACGGGACGGAACGATTGCGATCTATCCAAAGAGCGAATTCTCCGCGTTGAGCATGCTCGATAGTTCGGTCTGGCAGGCGTGGGCGTTTGGCCCGGCACTGGTGGAGAACGGGACGGCTTGTGATACGTCGAACAGCAAGATTAAGGTCAAGAACCCGCGCTGCGCGATTGGATATTACGAACCGGGGCATTACTGCTTCGTTGTCGTGGACGGGCGGCAGAGTGACTATTCCGACGGGATGACGCTCGAGGAACTGGCAAACACGTTCGTCTCCCTCGGCTGCCAGAGCGCCTACAATCTGGACGGCGGCGCAACCGCCATGATGGTCTTTCAGGGTGCGGTGATCAGCCAGCCGACCAAAGGCGGGCGTTCCTCCAGCGATATTATTTACTTTTGATTGATAGGATAGGAGATAACAGCGATATGCGGGACAAACAACACATCTGGGGCTTTTTTACGCACACAAGCATCATTATCGGCATGATGTTTGTCGTGTTTTTCGTCATCGATCGGTTCAATCCGGAGATGGAGTTTCTCACCAGCACGATAAGCAAATGGCTGATGCTGGTTCTGTCGCTTTGCGCAATTGCGAGCGGTTTGTTCTCGGCAATCTATCTGTATCAAAGTCAGAAGCGCCGCGACGAGAAGCGCAGCCATGCTCCGTCAAGGCCGACGCATGAGCCGGAAGAATACGCGCAGCCGCACTTTGCACAGCCATACTACGAACCGCGTCAACATCCGCAAACGCGGCAAGCAAACGACTACACAGCTTTGCGCGAATATCCGTCGAGCCAAATGCGAACAGCCAATGGCTACCCGCGCGAATACGCGCAGGTAGATTACGAGCGCAGGGAAATGGCTCGCCGATAACGCATCTGTCTTATGCAAGAGACGTTATTGCTGAAGATTTTTTCCTTCGAAGCAAAGGACAAGCTCGTGCGCGATACGCTGTATTTTCGCGAGCGCGAGGAGGAACTGCTCGCGTAACCAGCAACAATAACACCGCTGGATGATTGGATACTTGCTAAGGAGGTCGGCCCAAAGGTCGACCCCTTCTTTGTTATAGTTCGAAAGAAAATAAGAATTATTACTGATTTATTAACATTACGATTATTTGTTGTCAAGTACTGGAATGTAAGATAATATTACTTTGTAATGCATATCGGTAAGAACAATACAGCAAGTGAATTTACGGAGTGAAATGATTGGCTTGGAACAGGATTTCGCGCAATCGATTCGCGGATTGGAACAGGTATACTCTGTAAACCTGTCCGTGTTTGACGATGAGTTTCTGCGGAAATCCTTCATTCGATCCTCGGCACTGGCTGGCATTCAACAGCCATCTCTTTATCTGGAACATCTCAAAACCGATGCCGAGGCGGCGGAGTCCTATTTTCGGTCTTTGTATATCACCTATACGCAGTTTTTTCGCGATCCACTCCTGTTTGCATACCTGGAACACAGAGTCATCCCAAACCTGATTCATCAAATGAAGGAAGACGGTGAAATCCGTGTTTGGTCGGCGGGCTGCGCAACGGGGCAGGAGGCGTATTCGCTGGCAATGCTGTTTGACGAGCAGCTCAAGACGACGAACAAAGGAATCCGGTTGCGCATTTTTGCCACGGATATATCCGCTGAGGCACTGGCGATTGCCAACAAAGGGGTTTACGCCGCGTTTGACATGCAGAATGTCCGACTCAAGCACGTTCAGGCATACTTTATCGAAAGCGGCGGTCAATACACCGTTACAAACGAAATCCGCAGCCCGATCAGCTTCTCGCGGTACGACCTGCTGGAAGCCGGTTCCGCAAACCCACCGGATAGCATCTTCGGAAACTTTGATCTGGTTTGCTGCAACAATCTATTGATGTACTACAAAAAAGAGATACGAATGTTCATTTTGCAGAAGATTGAGCGATCGCTATCCCCAACGGGGGTGCTGACCGTGAGCGAAGCGGAACGGGCGTTTATCAAGAATAGCACCGACTTTCAACCCGTAAACACGCCGGTTGCCGTGTTTCACAAGCCGAGTTTTCTGGTTTAATCGTCAAGGATAGAGAGCAAATCTCTTGGTTGAACAGCTCTGTTGCCCGTTGTTAAATCGTTTGGAAGAACGAGGGAGGAGTCGCTGTGAGAAGGAGAACGCTGAGTGTACAAGCGCAGCTGATCATCGGTTTTCTGCTGGTGCTTCTGTTTGTCGCCGGGTTGGGTATGGTTTCCTTTGTGGAAACGAGGCAGCTCTATGTGCGCGAGAAGGATCTGTATGAGCATCCGCTTCAGGTAAGGGAAGCAACGGATAGCATTACAAGTGACATTCTGATGACGCGTGTCGCGATTCGGGATTACGCTATTTTTAACGATGAGATTACGAAGGACGAAGCGCAAAGCACGTTTGACCTGTCGATGAACGACATAGAGAAGCAGTTTGAGTTGATCTATGCGCTCTATCTTGGGCCAAAGTCCGATATCGATCTGGCGTATCAGGCGTTTACCAAGTGGAGAGTTGCCACGCAGGATCGCTTTGACGCGGCAAAGCAGGGCGACGTCAATCATTTGATTGAGAATCTTGGAGATCAAAGCGTTGTCGGGAAGCTTCGAACCGAGTTCACCAACGGCATCAAAACGATTGATGATTTCGCCACGAATAAAGCAAACGAGCTGCACCAGGGGTTTGCGGATTACTATCAATCGCTGATCCGGAGCACGACAATGCTGCTAACGGTCATTCTACTGATTGCAACTACGATTAGTCTGCATCTGATTGGCTCGATCCGGAAGCCGTTGAGCGAGTTGAATCAACAAATCGGGAATTTTCGGGAAGGGGATTTATCCGCCAGAAGCCAATACGCCAGGGATAATGAATTTGGCAAGCTGTCCAGCTCCTTTAACTCCATGGCGGATGCGATTCAATCCAATCTGGATTTGAGTGCGAGAATAGCGGCCATATCCAACACAATTCAACGCCATGAGGATCAGAAAACGTTCTTTCGTACCATGCTGGTGGAACTCGCGAAGGAACTCCATGCAAACACCGCCGCGGTCTATCTGCTAAACCCGAACAAGAAAACATATGATTGCTACGACTCCATTGGATTAGACGGAAATGCAAGGGAGTCCTTTGACGCGCTCACGTTGGAAGGCGAAATCGGCATGGCGCTTTCCACGCGAAAAACGCAATACATCTTGGGACAGTCGGAGCATACCGAGCTCCGCTTTCCAGTTTCGAGCGGCGAGCTGATTCCGAACGAGATTCTGACTATTCCCGTCCTCTCCGGCGACGAAGTGATCGCGGTGCTGTCGCTGACCAGCATGAACCGCTTTGCCGAGCACACGGACCGCCTGATTGAGAACCTGATTGCCACGATCAGCGCGCGCATTGAGGGTACACTGGCGTTCCAAACCATTCGGGATATCTTGGTCAAGCTGGAACAGCAAAACCACGAGCTGGATGCGCAAAAGAACGAGTTGACCGCGCAGGCAGACGAGCTGATGCAGCAAAACGCCGAACTGGACGTGCAACGAAACCAGCTGGCGGAAGCGAGCAAACTAAAAACCACATTCCTTTCGAATATGAGCCACGAGCTGCGGACCCCGCTGAACTCGATCATCGCCCTTTCCGGCGTGCTCACGAGAAGGCTGGGCAGCCAGATACCGGAAGAAGAACTGAGTTATCTGGAGATTGTCGAGCGCAACGGCAAGCATCTGCTGTCGCTGATCAACGACATACTGGACATCTCCCGAATCGAGGCGGGGCGAGAAGAGGTCGAACTGACCACGTTCGGCCTGTCGGCGTTGATGGGCGATATCCTGCAAATGCTGGAACCGCTGGCTGCGCAGAAGGGGATTCGGCTGGAATGGCGGGCGCCGGACGCCGATGTTCGTTTTGTAAACGACGAGCGAAAATGCAGGCATATTTTGCAGAACATCATCGGAAACGCCGTCAAATTCACCGAGACCGGCTCGGTCAGCGTCGCGGCGGTCGCGCGCGAGAACGCCGTTCAGATTACGGTAACAGACACCGGAATTGGCATTGCCAAAGAACACCTAGCCGGTATTTTCAACGAGTTTCAGCAGGCGGACGGCAGCACCTCCCGCAAGTATGGCGGCAGCGGGCTGGGCCTTGCGATTGCCAAGAAATATGCGGAGCTGCTGGGCGGATCGATTCATGTTGCAAGCACGCTTGGTGTTGGATCGGTGTTTACCATTACCTTGCCGATTGCCTATCGAAACGAGATATCCGTTGTTCCGGTGAGGAACCGCCCAAACGGCGCGGACCACGACGCGGACCACGCAACGCAGGCGGAACACACCTCTGCAACAGGCAAAACCTTACTCATCATTGAGGACAGCGAGCCCGCGATCATTCAGATCAAAGACTTGTTCGAACGAGCCGGGCATCGGGTATTGATTGCCCGCAGCGCGCGCGAGGCGTTTCAAATGGTAGAGAATACCGTTCCGGACGCGATCATTCTGGACCTGATGATGCCGGAGATCGACGGGTTTGAGACACTGAACGAACTGCGCGCGTCTCAGAAAACGGCAAATGTGCCGGTGTTGATTCTGACCGCCAAGCAGATTACCAACGAGGAACTGGGGCGCTTGAACCGGAACCATGTTTCGCAGATCATACAAAAGGGCGGGATCAACAGCGAAGAATTCCTTGCGGCGGTCTCGCGCATGTTTCCGGATGGACGCGAACCGGCCAAGTCTGAACCGACCAAGACCGATCCGACCAAAGCCGAACCGGCGAAGGAACCAGATCGGCTAGCCGACCCAACCGAAAAACGGGATCAGCCGCCCGCAAACAAACCGCTTGTTCTGGTGGTTGAGGACAACGAGGACAACCGCACAACGGTACGGGCGCTGCTGTCGGACGATTTTCGCGTAATGGAAGCGGAAACCGGGGAACTGGGCGTGGAGCTTGCGAAGGCAAGGCTGCCGGATCTCGTGCTGATGGACATCGCGCTGCCCGGCATCAGCGGAATTGACGCGTTCCATGCGATTCGAAATGGAGCGACGACCTGCCGCATCCCGATTATTGCGCTGACGGCCAGCGCAATGGTGCAGGAGCGCTCCAGCATTCTGGCGCATGGATTCGACGCATTTGTCGCAAAGCCAATCCATCTGGAAGAACTGCTCAAAGCGATTGGAGTGGTGTTGTATGGCCGATAAAACGATTACGGTTCTGGCGGTCGACGACAATCCGGATAATCTGATTACGCTCCGGGCGCTGATTCGCGAGTCCTTTCCAGACGCGACGATCTTTACCGCGCAAGACGGTCGGACGGCAATTGATCTGGCGACGGAGCACGACCCGGACGTGATTCTGCTGGACGTGATCATGCCGGGAATGAGCGGGTTTGAAGTCTGCCGCGCACTCAAAGCGGACGGCCAGCAGTGCGACACGCCGATTGTATTCATCACCGCGCTGAAAGGCGACAAGGACAGCCGGATTCAGGCGCTGGAGTGCGGCGCGGAGGCGTTCCTCTCCAAGCCGATTGACGAATGCGAACTGGTTGCGCAAATCCGCGCTATGGTGAAAATCAAAGAGGCCAATCTGGCAAAGCGGGACGAGAAGCAACGGCTCACGATGCTGGTGGACGAGCGCACGCAGCAGCTGAAACTGGCGCATGAAAAGGCGCTATTGCTGGTGAAGGCGTTGGAGGAAGAGAACGCGGTTCGAAAACAGAGCGAAGAAGCGCTGCGAGAAGTGAAGGACTTTTTCGAGCTGGTGTTCAACACGAGCCCGGACGCGGCATACATCGCCCAAATCGAGCGGGGTACCATTCAGAACGCGAACGAAGGGTTCACGAAACTCTTTGGCTACGAGAAACGCGAGATTGTCGGCAAGGCGGGCGGAGAACTGGCGCTTTTTCGAAATCCCTCCGACCGGAAAAAAATCGTGGAAGGCTTGCACGAAACGGGTTCGATGGACGCCGTTGAGGTGGAGCTGGTGCGTAAGGGCGGCGGTGTGCTCACGGGGCTCTTGTCCGCGCGTTTGATTCTGCTGGAAGGCGCGGAACATATTTCGACCAACGTGCATAACATTACCGAGCGCAAGAAGATGGAGAACAATCTTGTTCACATCAGCCAGCATGACTTTCTTACGGGGTTGTACAATCGCCGTTATTTTGAGCAGGCGCTGATCGCGATGGATCAAGAGAGCACGCTGCCGCTCTCCGTCATAGTTGGCGATATCAACGGCGTGAAGCTCATCAACGACGCATTTGGACACGAAAAGGGAGATACCCTCATCGTGGAAACGGCAAAAGCGATGCTGTCCTGCTGCCGCGAAATCGATCTGCTGGCCAGAATCGGCGGCGACGAGTTTGCCTTGCTCCTGCCGAATACGGACGAGCAGGCCGCGCTGGACACTATGCTGTTGATCCAGGAGACCTGCGACAGAATCAATCGAAGCATAGCAAGGGACGCCCTTCACATCAGCGTTGCGCTGGGCGCCGGAACCAGAACCAAAATGGAGCAGCCGCTGGATGCGACGGTTCACATTGCGGAAAAAAACATGTATCAGCGGAAAGTGCTGGAAAGCAAGAGCACGCACAGCGCGGTTCTTGCCTCCATCAAGGCAACGCTGCTGGAGAAAAACGAGGAAACGGAAGAACACTGCGAGCGGCTGGTGCAGCTCTCCGCCATGATTGGAAAACGGCTGTGCCTGTCGCAGAAGGAACTGGACGAACTGGAACTGCTCTCCAACCTGCATGACATCGGGAAAATCGGCATACCGGAGCAGATTTTGAACAAACCGGGGAAGCTAACCGAAGAGGAATGGATTGAGATGCGAAAGCACCCGCAGATCGGCTATCGAATTGCGAACGCCTCGCTGGAACTGGCTTCCATTGCGGAATACATCCTCTGCCATCACGAACGCTGGGACGGCACGGGATATCCCCAGCGGCTGAAGGAGACGCAAATTCCGCTGCTCTCCAGAATTATTTCCATCGTGGACGCATACGACGCTATGACGCAAAACCGGGCATACCGAACGAAAATGGATCCCGGGGAAGCGCAAAACGAGATTCGGTGCAACGCCGGTTCGCAGTTTGATCCGGACATTGCGATGCTGTTTCTGGACGAACTGGATACGTGTCAGACATGAGAAACGCGTTGAAGAAGCGCAACATGGATCAATAAAAGCCTCTCCAATGGGGAGGCTTTTTGCGCTGCTTGATTTGTCCGGCTCCCGGCTGTTGTTTGCCGAAAAAAGAATTCACAAGAAAAGAGAATTGAAGCGAAAATTAACAAGACTCAGCATTCACTGCGACGACTACTCGAGCCGGACGATAAAAGGTACAACCCAGCATGACACTATCAAGTGAGGTTTTGCTGTGTTGATAGGTGAACGAAGAGCTTAGCCAACGTTTTATAGTATTCTCTCATTGGTTCATAGACGGAAGTATATTTCATCCTGCAAGAATAGGCTCGTATCGTCTTTCTAATCCATAATAACAGTTGCTACTTCATCTGCGAACTGCGAAACTCGTTTGCGGCGCGGTTCATCGCGAGGAACCCTTCCACCGGAACATAGTCCGGAATGGAGTTGCCGCTGCCGAGCGCAAAGCCCTTGTGCCCAATGCTCTCCTCGATGGTGCGAAACACGATGGATCGAATTTCCGCCTCCGTGCGCAGGCAGAGAACGTTCATGTCGATTCCGCCGAGGTTGCAGATGCGGTCGCCATAGAGCTCCACCCAGGTGGAGAAGGGCGCGATGGCGTCCTCGTTCGAATGCTTGCCGTCGATGCCGGTCGCGATGATGTCCTCCATCACCGGGAAAATTCGCCCGCAGGAGTGCAGCAAAAACGGACGCCCCGCGTCGTGCGAAATCTGCACGATGTCGCGATAGACGGGCAGGACAAGGTTGCGAATATCCGCGTAGGAGATCAGCGTGTTGCTTTGAAAGCCGAGATCATCCCCCATGCGAAAGACGCAATAGGCGGCGGAGTAGTCCTTTGCAAAGCGCTTCCAAATGGCGCGGTAGAGATTGCCAACGGCGGCAAAGAGATCGTCGTACAGTTCCGGATCATCGTCCGAAAGATAGCAAAGATCCATGTAACCCGTGATGTCCTCGACGGTTTCAAACACGCCGTAGCCCGGGCCGCCGACGGCGCGCATGTTTTCCGGCATCGCCTCGGCAAGCAACTCGAAATAGGTTCCGTTCTGCTCGAAGTACCAATCCGGGATTTGTTCCCAGGGATAGCGGTCAAAATCCTCGCGGTTGCGAATGACGCCGGGCACATGTCCGCGCAATGACCCGCTGCCGGGCATGGACTGCGGAATGCCGCGCTCAAACGAAACGGTGTCGTAGCCGTGCGTTCGCCAGAAATCGATGTATCGTTGGAAAAACAGCTTCTTCTCCTCGGTTGTTCCGTCGAGCAACCGGCAAAGCTCCTGCCCCGTCGCTTTCTCCATAAACGGTGCGTCGATGTGGTGCTCGTAGATCGGCATGCGTTCCGGCGTTTGATTATACATTGCCTTAACAAAGTGGGTGTAGTTCGGCTCGATTTTCATATGAATCCCATCCTTATGTACAACGTAGTCTGATCGTATCAAACACCGTTCGATTTGTAAATAGCCCCAAATGAGCGAAAGTTCGCGCGAAGAGCCAAACAGATCGAGCAGGAACACAAAAAACATCGAAAATAATATTTGACAAACCGATTTGATCTTAATACAATGAATTAAGTAAAGCAAATCAACCAATGCTCTTTCGTTATTGCGACAGCTGGTGACCCCCGATCGTGTCGTAAATCAGAAAATCGAGGCAGAAAATGGCCACTCGCAACATCAACAACGAAATAATGAAAGAGAACAACTCCAAACTCGTGATGGACGTCATTCGCCGTCGAAAGAATATTTCCCGAACGGAACTGGCGAAGCGAATCGGTATGACGCAGGCGTCGGTCACAAACATTGTCAACAACCTGATTCAGCGTGGCTTTTTAATCGAAACCGGCGAAGCGGAGTCCAACGGCGGTCGCAGACCGATTTTGCTGGACATCAATCCGAACGCGGGTTACGTGGTCGGCATCAATCTCACCGCTACCGCGCTCTACTGCATCGTAACGGACTTTTCCGCCAACATTCTGGTCTCGGAGAACGAGGAAGTCGACGTGGAACGCGGCGTTCACGCGATTTTGGAGCAGGTCATCGAGCTGGCAAAGCGCTGCATTGCCGCTTCCGGCGTGAGCAAGGACCGAATCCTTGGCGTCGGCATCGTGTCCGCAGGCCCGTATGATTACGAGAGCGGCGTTATGATCAACCCGCCGAACTTCAAGGGCTGGGACAATGTTCACATCAAGGAGATCATCAGCGGCGCGCTGGAGCTTCCTGTTCTGTTTGAGAAAGAAACCCCTGCCGCGGCGCTGGCGGAATATTGGTTTGGCGACGCTTCCCGCGCGCGCAGCCTGTTTTTGATCAGTATTTTCGACGTTGGCATCGGCGGAAGCCTGGTGCTCGACGGCAGAGTCTACCACGGTTTCAAAGGCGGTGCCGCCGAAATCGGGCACATGACCATTGATCCGGCCGGCAAACAATGCGCCTGCGGCAACTTCGGTTGCCTCGAGACCATGGCGGACGGGCGCGCAACCACGGAGCACTACCGCCGCACCCTTAAGCTGGATCACCTGGAGATGCAGAAGCTCGGCGTGGACGATATCTCCAAGGTCGATCTGCACTTCTTACAGCAGCGGGCGGCGCAAGGGGACGAGCTCTGCGTGCGCGAGCTCGAACGTAGCGCAAACTACATCGGCATCGCGCTGCAGAATGTGATTCAAATGTACAGCCCGGATACCATCGTGATGGCGGGAGAATTTGTGGACAACAGCAATCTGCTCTCCGAGCGAATCATCCGCACGGTAAAGGGGCGGCACTACTTCAGCCACATGCCGGAGATCAAGATCTACCGCAGCAGACTGGGAGCAACCATCTTCCCGCTTGGCGGCGTTGCCCTCGTACTACAGAAATATTTCAACATGTAAGCTCGGCAAAATCCCAACAGAAGATCAAAGCAAGTCCAAATCAGCCAATTAGAAGCGCATCAAACGCGCAATCATCTGGAAAAAACCGCAACGAATCCCAAAAGAAACGAATTCTGAAATCATTGCGTACCGCAAGGATATCCCTTATAGCCATAAACTAAATACAATGAATTAAGTAAGTAACGGAGACAATTAGACATGAAGAGATCGGAAGTCGAAGCGCACATTACCTGGGCAAAGAAACTCATTGACTACACGGGGTGCACACTGCCCTCGTTTGCATACTGGACGCTGGACGAATGGCGCGAAAAGGGTAGCCTGACGAGCGGCATGAAGAAGGTCATGCTCGGTTGGGACGTAACCGACTACGGCATGGGCGACTTTTCCAAAATTGGCAACGTACTGTTCACCGTGCGCAACGGCAGCCTGCGCGAACCCGGCGTTGGAACGCCGTATGCGGAAAAACTGATTCCGATTCTGGATGGTCAGCGCCTGCCGATGCACTGCCACCACAGCAAGACCGAGGATATCATCAATCGCGGCGGCGGCGTGATGTTTATGAAGCTCTACAACTCCCTGCCGAGCGGCCAGCCGGACTTTGAAAGCGACGTAACCGTGTTGTCCGACGGGCTTCCCATCACCGTGAAGGCGGGCGAGGAGTTCTACGTAACCCGCGGCAACAGCCTCTCGCTCACGCCGGGCATGTACCATATCTTTGGCGCCAAAGCGGGCGCGGGCGACCTTGTCGTCGGCGAAGTTTCGTCCATCAACGACGACAACACCGACAATGATTTTTACGAGAACGTTCAGCGGTTTGTTGAGATCGAAGAGGATGTGCCTGCAACGGTCGTTCTCTGCAACGAATACGAAAAACTGCTCTGATTCCGCCGCGCGAGTGCGCCGCTACAGCTTGGAATTCAAATTTCCCGAAAAGGGAATGAGCCGATAGGCATATTAAAAGGAGGAAGAAACAATGAAGAAGAACTTGTTGGTTGTGATCTCGCTGCTCCTCGTGTCCGCCATGGTGTTTGGCTGCGCTCCCGCCGCGCAGACGGCCGAAGCACCTGCTGCTACGGAAGCGCCGGCCGCGGAAGCCGCAACCGAAGCGCCCGCCGCCGAGAAGGAAATCGTCGTGGCCGGCGTTGTGTTCCAGGACGACCAGTTCATGAACATGCTGACCAAGGGCTATCAGGATGCCGCTGCGGATGCAGGCGTAAAGTGCCTCACCGACAACACGCAGAATGACCAGGCCAAAGAAGTTGAACTGATCAACACCTACCTCGCGCAGGGCGTCAGTGGCATCGCCATCGCGCCGCTGTCCTCCGACGCATCCGTTGCCGCGCTGAAAGCGGCCGATGAACAGGGCATGAAGGTTGCTATCACGAACATCAACCTCACGAACGCGCCGTTCATCGTTGGCGGATACACCTCCGACGACTACACGAACTGCCAGCTGGTTGGTGAAGTTGCCGCGAAGATCCTCAAAGAGCACTATGGCGACAAGACCCTCAAGATCGCGGTCGTCCAGTTTGCTTCCCTGCTGCCGGAAATCTCCGGTAACCGCGTGAAGGGCTACCTCGATGCACTCACCGCCGGTGGCGTGAAGTACGAAGTCGTTGCCGATCAGGATGCCTGGATGCAGGACACCGCGCTTGCAACCGCCGATGCAATCATCACCGCGAACCCGGATCTCGACGCGATCATCGCCGTGAACGACGGTGGCACGATCGGTTCCGCGCAGGCGGTTGTCAACGCCGGCAAGTCCGAGCAGATTCTTGTGTTCGGTCATGACGGTTCCGAGCAGATCGCCAGCATGCTTCTCGACGATGCCAACCCGCTGCAGGCGGTTGTTGCGCAGGATCCGTACGGCCAGGGCTACAACGCCATGTCCGTTCTGATCAAGGCCATCAAGGGCGAAGACGTCTCCGCAACGCAGGGCAAGTGCCAGTTCCTGCCGGGCATCGTCCTCTCCGTTCTGGACAAGGCTGCCATCACCGCATGGGTTGACACCAACTATCCGACTAAGTAACATATCCTTAAGAGCTTGTATCAAAGCGGGGAAGAACTCGTTTCTTCCCCGCTGGATTGAACCAACGCACTCCCGATGAAAGGCTGACCCCAATGGCAATTTTACGCACAGAACATCTGTCCAAGGATTATCCGGGTTGCCGCGCGCTCGACGACGTAACCGTCAGTTTTGAGAGCGGCAAGGTGAACGCTCTGCTCGGAAAGAATGGCTCCGGCAAATCGACGCTCGTCAAGTGCTTTTCCGGCGCAATTCGTCAAAGTGCGGGCGAATTTTATCTGGATGATCAGAAATGCTGCTTCTCGAAGCCGACGGAAGCCTATAGCCACGGATTCGCCACGGTGTATCAGGAGATGAGCCTCGTTTCCGGACTGACGGTCACGGAAAATATCTTTCTTGGCAGAATGCCGAAGAAGGGCGGCCTGATCGACTGGAACAAGGCGCATGCCGACGCGAAGAAGATGCTGGACATGATGAAGGTCAACATCAATCCCAGAGAAATCGTTTCCCGGCTCTCCATGTGGCAGTGCCAGGTGGTGGAAATCACCAAAGCGATGAGCTACCGCCCCAAAGTGCTCATGTTGGACGAACCGACCTCCGCGTTGGCGTCCAACGAAATCAACATTCTATTCGACGTGATTCGCGAACTGAAAAAGCAAGACGTCATCATCATCTACATCTCGCACAAATTGCACGAAATTCCGCAAATAGCCGATACCGTGACGGTGCTCCGCGACGGGCAAATGATTGGTAAGGTAAATATAGAAGACGTTCAGCACAAGGACATCCTGAGCATGATGTTTGGTAACGTTGCCATTCGCAATCGTCCGGCGGACATCGTGCCGACGGATGAAGTTGTGCTCAAGGTGGAAGACCTGAGCCGCGAAGGAAAGTTCGAGCACATCAGCTTCGAACTGCATAAGAGCGAGGTGCTCGGCATCGCGGGCATGCTCGGCTCCGGCCGAACGGAGCTGCTCAAGTCCATCTTTGGCGCGGACCCCTACGACAGCGGGTCGATCACCGTCAACGGCGTTCCGGTCAAGAAGAACGCCTCTCCGATTACGATGAAGAAGCATGGCCTCGGCCTTACCCCGGAGGATCGAAAGCAGGAAGGCCTGATTTTGATCCACTCCATTCGGGATAACCTCTGCTACGCGAGCATGTCCCGCACCGCGAAGGGCTGGCTGGAGAACAAGCGCATGCGCGCCGAGATTGCCGACGAGCAGGTGAACGGCCTGCAGATTAAGGTGCCGAGCGTCAAAGCCAGCGCCGGTTCGCTCTCCGGCGGAAACCAGCAGAAGGTCGTCGTCGGCAACTGGCTGAACACCCAGCCAAAGATCATGCTCTACGACGAACCATCCCGCGGAATCGACGTTGCCGCGAAGCAGCAGATTTTTGAGATCATGTGGGAGCAGTCCAAACAGGGCATTTCGACGATCTTTGTGTCGAGCGAACTAGAAGAACTGCTGGAGACCTGCAACCGGATTCTCATCATGAGCGACGGCAAAATCACAGGCGAAGCCATACCCGAGGAGTTGTCGGTCGAAGCCTTATACTCAATGTGCATGGAGGATTGAACATGTCTAGCGATATCAAACGATTCAATAGCCGGAGCGTTAAAAACTTCGTGCTGGATCACATCATCGAAGTGCTGCTCATCGTTCTCGTGGTGGTGATGTCCCTCGCTTCGAAAACGTTCTTCACCTGGCCGAACTGGGCCAATATCTTCCGGAACATGTCGATGAAGGGCGTCATCGCCTTCGGCATGACCATGGTCATCATCGCGGGACAGATCGATCTTTCCATCGGTTCCACCGTTGCGCTCAGCGGCGTCATCATTGCCCGCTGCTGCCGCGACCTTCCGGATCTGTTGGGAATCTCGCTGACGGTTGCCTGCATTCTCGGCATTGTCCTTTCGTTTGTGGTTGCGATTCTTATGGGCGTTGTGCACGGCTATGCGCAGCATAAGTTCGGAATGCCTTCCTTTATCGTAACACTTGCCTCGCTCAACCTGCTCTACGGCGTTGCCGGTATGCTCAGCGGCGGCTTCCCGATTGCAAACGAGTTTCCGGATTGGTTCAATAAGATCGGAACCGGCAAAATCGGCGACGCGCAGGGGCTGCCCATTCCGGCCGTGATTCTGCTGGTGGTATTCGTTCTGTTCTACTTTATTATGAATTATACGACGACGGGCCGCGCAATCTACGCGGTTGGCGGCAATCCGGAATCCGCGCGTCTTTCGGGCATTAACGTTCTGACGACGAAGATCATCGTGTTTGCCTCCGTGCAGTGCATGTGCGTCATCGCCGGCATCATCAACAGCGCGCAGGTCATCGCCGGTTCCTACAGCTTCGGCAGAGGCTGGGAGGTGGACGTCATCTCCGCGGTCGTCATCGGCGGCACGAGCATGCTCGGCGGCATCGGCAAGGTTTGGGGGACGCTGATCGGCATCATCTTCCTCGGCGTCATCGTAAACGGCATGACCATTCTCAATCTCGATATTTACGCGCAGTTTGTTGTGCGCGCGGTACTGATGTTCTTCGCGGTTATGGTTGCGACCTTCCGCGCCAAAGCGAAAGCATAAGAAAGGGGTACACGATGAAGGAGATGACCTCGCTCGAACGCGTCCGCGCGGTGCTCAACGGCGAACTGCCGGATCGCGTGCCCGTCATTCCACAGGGTTTCATGTTCTGCGCGGCAAACATTGGCACCAAGATCGGGCTGATCAATCGCGATCCGAAAAAGATGGCGGAGTCGCAAATTCGCACGCAGGAGCAGTTTGGCTACGACGGCTGCGTCATCGATGTGGACGACGCAACCCTTGCGGAAGCCTGCGGCGCACGAGCGCTGTTTCGCGAAGACGGCGTTGCCATTGTCGACGAGGAGCACCCCGCACTGGAGGACCTGCGCGACATCGACAGCCTCACATTGCCCGATCCCTACCGCTCCGGCCGTCTGCCGGAATGGCTGGAGACAACCAAGCGGATTATGGACGCGGTTGGCGACCATGTGTTCGTGATGGGGCGTGCGGATCAGGGGCCGTTTGACCTGCTTTGCCTGCTGCGCGGCGCCCAGGATTTCATGATGGACCTGATCACCGAAGAGCCGGAGGTCATTCAGCACGCGCTGGAATGGACGACCAAGGCGCACATTATCTTTGCCAATGCCATGCTGGAGATTGCGCATTGCACCAGCATGGGGGACTCCTATGCGGGCCCGAATCTGGTTTCGCCCGCAACTTATAAGAAGTTTGCCCTGCCCAATGAGCAGCAGGTGGTGCAGGCGGTGCAGACGAGCACACGGCCGTACTCAATCCACATCTGCGGCAACACGACAAAGATCATCGATCAAATGGCGCTGACCGGCTCCAAGATTCTCGAAGTGGACTGGCAGATGGATATGGGGCAGGCGCGCGCAGCGGTGCCCGAGCATGTTGTGCTTATGGGCAACATCGACCCGAGCGATCCGCTGGTGCAAGGCAAACCGGAGGATGTTGACCGCAAGGCAAAGGAGATCATCGAGAAAACCAGAGGCCGCGGGTTGATTTTGAGTTCGGGGTGCGCCATGGGGGCGAACACCCCGCCGGAAAACGTTGCGGCGATGGTCGCGGCGGCAAAGAAGTACGGAACACACGAACAACTCCTGCGCATGCAATAAGAACCGAATAGAAAAGGGCGAGGGAAATCCCCTTGCCTTTCTTCTTAGGCAGTGACCAGAATACAGAATCGTCCAGACGACGAAAAGGACATGATATGAATCAGAACGAATGGAACAAGAAAATCGGTCATCTTCAGCAGCTCGCGAGCATTCTAAAGGTGCGCTATGAGGGCGATGCGGCAGACCAGCAAACGGCGTATCTGGTGGAAAACGGCAAGCTCAGCTTTACGGTTGCCGCCTCGCTCGGCATGGATCTGGCGGACTTGCGCTTTGGCGGCGTGAACCTCTGCCACATCACGAAACCGGGCTGGCTGGCCAACAGCACCGATCCAGCGAACTTCATTCCCGGGGGCATGTTCTTTACCTGCGGGCTCAAGAACGTTGGCCCGCAGACCGCGAGCGAACCCGCGCACGGCAGGCAGCGCTTTCTGCCCGCGGAGCAATGCAGTTCGTTTGTCGGGCAGGAGGACGGTGCGCTCAAACTCCGCCTGTATGGAGAAGTGAGGGAGGCGGGGCTGTTTTCGAAGAATCTGCTTCGCAAGCGCACGATTACGACCGAATATAACAGCGGCAGAATCGTTTTGCACGACGAGATCGTGAATCAGGGATACGCGGACGAGGAGATCATGCTGCTGTATCACTTTAACACCGGTTATCCGCTGCTGGACGAGGGCGCAAACCTCGTTGCGCCCAGCACCGCGCAGACCGCGCGGGACGCCGCGTCCGAGGCGGCAAGGGGAAAGAGTGATCTGTTCGTGATGGACGCACCCAGGGACTGCTACCCCGAACAGGTGTTTTATCACAACCTGAACGCGGACGCACACGGCAATACCTTCTGCGCGCTCGAGAACGCGAAGCTCGGGATCGCATTAAAGCTTTCGTTCAACAAGCAGGAACTGCCATTTTTCACGCAGTGGAAGAGCATCGCTTCCGGCGATTATGTAATGGGGCTGGAGCCGGGCAACTGCCACGTCGAAGGAATAGACAAGGAACGCGCGCGCGGCACGCTCCAGGTGCTCAAGGCCGGAGAAACCCGCTCGGTTACCATTACGCTGGACGTACTCTCCGGCGCGGAAGAACTGGCAGCATTGCAGCGGGAGGCGCAGTCACTATGAAAGCTATGTATCTAAAGGCTCCCTATCAGTTTGAGTGCAGGGACGTTTCCCTGCGCGCACCGGAGCGCGATGAGGTTGTCGTTCGCATTCGCGCCTGCGGATTCTGCGGACACGACCTGATCCTTGCGCGTTACGCGGCGAAGGACTGGCAGCCATTCGGGCACGAGTTCTCCGGCGTTGTCGAAGAGATTGGCGCGGACGTGACCAACGTTGCCGTGGGCGACGAGGTCGCAATTGAGACCTCCACATTCAACTTTTTGAGTGATGAGGCGCGAAACGGCCATCCGGAGCAGGATGTGTTGGGCCCGTCGTATATGAACATGCAACATACCGCGATGGGCTTTGCCGAGCGCACGGTGGTTCCCGCCTGCCTCTGCATCAAAACGAGCGGAATCCCGTTTGAACAGGCGTGCTTTCTGGAGCCGATGGGCGTTGCCTACGATTTGGCCCTGACCGCCGACATCCAGCTGGGCGACGACGTGCTGGTGATGGGGCTGGGCTCCATTGGCCTCATGGCACTGCAGATGGCGAGGCGCAGCGGCGCGCGGCGCGTCTATGCCGCGGATCGAAGCTACCACACCGCAAAGCTCGAACTGGCGAAGGAATACAGCGCCGACGAAATCATCTGCACGGACGAGGTCGATCTGGCGGAGTACCCGTTTGCGCGCGGCGGGGTGGATCGCGTGCTGGTGACCACGCCGCCTTCAACCATCGATGTGGCGACGCGCGTTGCCAATGTGAGCGGAATTGTCGCGTTCCTCGGCATCAGCTACGGCGATCAGGCGATGGTTGCGTTCGATTCCAACGTGGTGCACTTAAAGAAACTGCAAATTCGCGCGTCCAACGCGATTCCGGCGCTGTATTTTCCGCGTTGCATCGACCTGCTGCGCGCAGGGCTGGTGGACGTTTCCCGCCTCGTGACGCATACGTTTTCGCTGGCGCATGCGGCAGACGGGCTGACGCAATACATCGACGACCGGGAATCCGCAATCAAGGCCGTGATGATCAATGGGACAGAACCGATCGACTGACCACCACTACGACAACAGAGGAGATCATAGAATGAAATCATACGATATTGTTGCGCTTGGCGAGCTGCTGATTGATTTTACGACCTGCGGAACGTCCGCAAACGGCATGCGTTTGTTTGAGCAGAATCCCGGCGGCGCGGTCTGCAACGTGCTTTCCGCGATGGCCCGACAAGGGGACAAGACCGCGTTTGTCGGCAAAATTGGCAACGATATGCACGGCGCGTTTCTGAAAGAGTCCATCGAGAGCGTCGGCATCGACACGCGCGGCGTGATTGTGGCGGACGACGTCTTCACGACGCTTGCGTTCGTGGAGCTTTCGCCTTCCGGCGAGCGCTCGTTTTCGTTTGCGCGAAAACCGGGGGCGGATACGTGCCTTCGGGCGAGCGAGCTCGACGAAGAACTGCTCAAAAGCACGCGCGTGTTGCACATTGGCTCCCTGTCGCTGACCAACGAGCCGGCGCGGAGCGCGACCTTGCGCGCCATCGAAATCGCCAAGGCGGCGGGCGCAATCATCTCCTACGACCCGAACTACCGCGCGCCGCTCTGGGACAGCGTAGAGACCGCCAAGGAGCAGATGCGCTCGCTCCTGCCCTATGTGGACGTTATGAAGCTTTCGGACGAGGAAACCGCTCTCTTGACCGACCGCGAGGACCCGGCGGAGGCGCTGCGGTTTCTCAACGACGCGGGCATCTCCTGCGCGGTGGTCACCATGGGGCCAAAGGGCGCGCTCGCGATGCTGCGCGGTGAAACGGCGCAGGCGGAGCCGCACGACTGCGTCCGCGTGGACACAACCGGCGCGGGCGACGCGTTCTGGGGCGGTTTTCTGCACGGATTACTGCAAAGCAACAAGGTGATTTCCGCGCTCACACTAAAGGAAGTCGCGGAATTCGCGCTCTTTGCCAACGCGGTTGCGGCAATCTGCTGCGAGCGCAGAGGCGCGCTGCTCTCCATGCCGAGCGGGCAGGAAATTCAGCAGCGGCTCGGCTCGCGCTGATTTGGAACGAAGGAGAAACACATGCATCAAAAAGGAATTGCCGTCGCGGGGAACATGATCGTCGACGTGCTGTATCCCATTCTGGGGCATCCGAAACCGGGCGAGCTGACGACGATTACGGATGGAATTTCGCGCTCCACCGGTGGCGCGCTCTGCAACGTGATTGTCGATTTGGCAAAGCTCGACCCAACCATGCCGCTCAAGGCGCTGGGGCGCGTCGGCACGGACAAGGAGGGAGACTATGTACTCGAAAAGCTGCACGAGCAGAGCAACATAGACACCTCCCGCGTTCTGCGCGAGGGGCTTACGTCGTTTACCGCCGTGATGGCGGACACCATTGGCAAACAGCGGACGTTTTATCATTATCGCGGCGCGAACGCGCGATTTTCGGAAGCGGACATCGACTGGGACAACCTGAACGTCGACCTGCTGCACATTGGCTATATCCTGTTGCTGGATGCGCTGGATGAGCCGGACGAAACCTACGGTACCAAGATGGCGAAACTGCTGCACACGGCGCAGAGCAAGGGGATTTTAACGTCCATCGATGTCGTCAGCGAGTCCGGCGACCGATTCGGGCGAATCGTTCCGCCTGCGCTCCGTTATACGGACTATTGCGTCATCAACGAGCTGGAGGCCGAGGCGTCCACCGGCGTCGTGCTGCGCGACGAGACCGGAACGCTGCTCAAAGGAAAACTGCGCGATGCGCTCCTCAAGATCAAGGAGTTGGGCGTGTCCCGCTGGGCGGTGATTCATTCGCCGGAGGGCGCGTATGGCGTGGACGAGAATGGCCGCTACATCGAAACCGAGAGTGCGCCGCTGGAGCGGAGCATGATCAAGGGCACGGTCGGCGCGGGCGACGCGTTCTGCTCCGGCGTGCTGTATGGCGCCTATTGCAATCGAACACTGGAAGAGGCAATTGAGCTTGGCAACGCGGCGGCCGCCTGCTCGCTGACTGAGAGCGGCGCGACGGAAGGCATGCGTACCGCGGCAGAGGCGCTGGCGTTTTGCGGCGAACTGCGCGAACAAGCGAAAACGAGAGGATAAGAGATGTCGGATCAAATCAAACAGGCAGTCATGTACGGGGCCGGAAACATTGGCCGCGGATTCATTGGCATGCTGCTGAGCCAGAGCGGTTATCGGGTGACGTTTGTCGACGTGGCAAAGCCGGTTGTCGAGGCGCTTCATCAGCGGGGAAGCTATCCGGTGCGGATACTCGGCTCAAACGCACACGAGGATATAACGGTGGAACACGTGGACGCCGTGGACGGGACGGACGCGACCGCAGTGGCGGAAGCAATCGCAAATGCGGACGTGATGGCAACGGCGGTTGGCGCGAACATATTGCCGCGCATCGCAAAGAACCTTGCGCTGGGAATCCGGCTGCGAAAAGCGCGCGGCGGAGAACCGCTGAACATTTTGATCTGCGAAAACCTGATGGACGCGAATATCGCGCTGGAGGGCTGGATTTCGGAATCGCTCGACGAAAGCGAGCGGGCCTGGATGAAACAAAACGTCGGTTTTGTGGAAGCGTCGATTGGGCGAATGGTTCCCGTGCAAACGCCGGACATGCAGAGCGGCGATCCGCTCCGCGTTTGCGTCGAGCGGTACGGCTATCTGCCGGTGGATCGCGATGCGTTTCGCGGCGAACTGCCGAGCATCGAAAGCATGGTGCCGTTTTCGCCCTTTGATTTTTACATTCGCAGAAAGCTCTACATCCACAACATGGGGCACGCAACCTGCGCCTATCTGGGGTTGTACGCCGGAAAAGAGTTTATCTTCGAGGCGATTGACGACGCGGACACCGCCTGCA
>CAZDXW010000028.1:29523-36653 GCA_964509485.1 uncultured Christensenella sp. | reverse complement strand
CCCGCGCCGACCCCAATCGTCTGCCCGCCCGCGGCAAAGCAAACGGAGTTGGACTGCGTGTATTTGAGCGTAATGAGCGCGAGAATCAGGTCGTCCTTCGCGCTCTGGCGAATGTCCCGAACCATCGTGACGGGGCGTTCCAGCAGGCTTTCGTCAATCTTTGCCACATTGCGCGGCTGCTCAAACGTAACGCCGAACACCTGCTTGCGCTCCATCAGCGCGGGCTCGTAGGTCTCGCTGACCTGCAAAATTGCGTAGTTGCCGTTTCGCTTGGTCTTGAGCAGCGCCAGCGCTTCCGGCGTATACCCGGGCGCGAGGATTCCGTCCGACACCTCACGTTTGATGATGCTTGCGGTGGTCTCGTCGCAGACGTCGCTGAGCGCAATAAAGTCGCCAAAGGAGGACATGCGGTCGGTTCCGCGCGCGCGCGCATAGGCGCAGGCGACGGGCGAATCGTTCAAGCCCTCGATGTCGTCCACGGCGCAGGCAATTTGATCCGCCTCGTCGAGCGGCAGGCCGATGGCCGCGCCCGCGGGGCTGACGTGCTTAAACGACGTTGCCGCAGGCCTGCCCAGCGCGGCTTTGAGCTCGCGCACGAGCTGCCAGGCGTTCAGCGCGTCCAGATAGTTGATGTAACCCGGCTGGCCATTGAGCACCGTAATCGGCAGTTCGCCTTGCTCGACATAGATGCGCGCGGGCTTCTGCTGCGGGTTGCAGCCGTATTTTAACGAGAGTTCCTTCATGCGCGATGATCCTCCCCTGCGTATTGATTCAAGATTCGATCCTCATACTCGCCCGTTCGGACGTCGGTATAGCGAACGTAGAGCGCAACCCGGTTTTCGGGATGCAGCGCGTTCCAGAGTGTATTCGTCAGCGCGTCGATCTCGTTTGGCAGGCTTACCGGCACCGGTTCGCCGGAAAAGCTCGGCAGTGTGTCGCCGCTTGGACGGTAGGTGTGAATCAGGTGCCCCATTCCAGCCGTCGGCTCTACGTCAAACGTCTGCCGTAGCGCGGTCGCTCCCGCCGCGTCGCCCGCTTTCAAAATTGAGAGCGTATAGGCAAACGATTCGCCAAAGCGAAGGATTCCGCTGATGCGCGGGGTAAAGTGCGGCACGTCCGGCTCGAAGCGGCGCGTCTGCAGCGCCTCATAAAAGGAACCGCCGTTTTCGATTGCCTCGCAGATCGTGTCCGTCTGGTCGCCGTTCGTTACGACGGTTTCGCTTTCCAGCGTGCGCAGCGGCGTGTAGAGAATCAGGCTTGGGTCGACCATGCGGTGCTCGTCCAGCACGCGGATGGCGAGGTCGTCGCCGGTTTTCTCCAGCGCACGGTTGCGGCTGTTCGCGCTGCGACCCATGATGAAATACGCCAGCGCGGCGTGGGTTCCATTCGGGCAGAGCCCGAGCAGAATGCCGCGGCCGGGGTACGGATTATTGCAAAATACGTCCGAAAGCTTACTTGGTTCCATGCGTTTGTTTCGTCTCCTCTTGTTTGATCCGCTCCGCGCAGAGCAGTTCCGTCGCGGCGGGCAGCAGCTGCCACTCCGCCTGCTCCATCACGCGCTGCTGAAGCATGCTCGGCGTGTCGCCCGGCAGCACGGGCACGGTCTTCTGCATCAGGATCCGCCCGCCGTCCGGTACCTCGTTGACCATATGCACCGTGGCGCCCGTCTCTTTTTCTCCCGCGGCGAGCACTGCTTCGTGCACCTTGATTCCGTAGAACCCTCTGCCGCAATACGCGGGAATCAGCGCGGGATGCACGTTGAGGATTCGGTCCGGATACCGAGCTACAAACGCCGCGCTCAAAATCTGTAGAAACCCCGCGAGCACGACGACGTCGATCTCGTGCGTCGCCAGAATCGCGAGCAGCTCCCGCTCAAACGCTTCCCGCGAGCCGAGCAGCGCCCGATCCGCCGTTGCGGTTTCGATTCCGGTGGCTCTTGCCCGCTCCAGCGCGAACGCGCCCGCCTTGCTCGAAACAACCAACGTGAGCTTGCCGCTTTGCAGCCGCCCCGCCGCCTCGGCGTCGATCAACGCCTGCAGATTTGTGCCCCCGCCGGACACCAGAACGGCAATTCGCTGCTTCAGCAAAACGAAACGCCCTCCCCGCCCGAAACGACCTCGCCCATCGGATACGCCTCCACGCCGTCGGCCTGCAAAAGCGCGATGGCGCGATCCACGCTCGTGGCGGGCACGGTTAGTGTCATGCCGACGCCCATGTTGAACGTGCCAAACATGTCCCGCTCGTCCAGCGCCCCCAGCGAGCGCAGCAGGCCGAAGACCGGCAGCACGCGCACGAGCTTTCGCTCAATTTGAACCGAAAACCCCGCCGGAATGCTGCGCGGAATGTTTTCGTAGAAGCCGCCGCCGGTGATGTGCGCAATCGAGTGCACCTCGACCTGCTGCATCAACGACAGCACGGGTTTTACATAGATGCGCGTCGGGGTCAGCAGCGCCTCGCCGAGCGGTTTGCCCAGCTCCGGCTGGTAGGTCTCCAGCGCCGCGCGATCCATCGAAACGAGTTTGCGCACCAGCGAAAAGCCGTTGGAGTGCACGCCGGAGGAGGCGAGCGCAAGCAGCGCGTCCCCTGCCGTTACGCGGCTGGTATCCAGCAGCGCGTGTTTCGGCACACTGCCGACGCAGAACCCCGCGAGGTCGTATTCGCCCGCCGGATAAAACCCCGGCATCTCGGCGGTTTCGCCACCGATGAGCGCGCAGCCCGCCTGTCGGCAACCGTCCGCAATGCCTTTGACGATGCCCGCGGCGACCTCCGGAACCAGTTTTCCCGTTGCGATGTAGTCTAAAAAAAAGAGCGGGCTCGCACCGTGACAAACCACGTCGTTGACGCACATTGCCACGCAGTCGATCCCGACCGTGTCGTGCTTGTCCAGCGCAAAGGCCAGCTTGAGCTTGGTGCCGACCCCGTCCGTGCCGGACACCAGCACGTTTTCCCCGTATTCGTAGAACCCGCCGAACGAGCCGAGCGTGCTCTTTACGTGTTCGTTAAACGTGGATTCGGCGTATTGCTTCATGCGCTTGACCGCCTCGTACCCCGCGGTAACGTCTACGCCAGCCTCCTGATAGGTCAGTGCCATGTCGATCTCCTTGTCGGTTCAAGTCTTATTTCTTCAGACAATTCTTCTTTCCGCATTTCGAAGGTTCGCCAACGTCCTCCGGGTACTTTCCGCTGAAGCATCCGGCGCAGAAGTTGCAGGCCGCGCCCTCAACGGTGGAATACAGATCCTCAATGTTCAGGTAGCTCAGCGAGTCCGCGCCAATGAACTTTCGAATCTCCTCCACGGAGTGGTTCGCGCCAATGAGCTGCTCATGGGTAGAGGTGTCGATGCCGAAGTAGCAGGGGCTCGTCACCGGCGGCGAACTGATGCGCAGATGCACCTCTTTCGCGCCCGCCGTCTTGAGCATATCGACGATGTACTTGCTCGTCGTTCCGCGCACAATCGAGTCGTCCACGAGCAGCACGCGCTTTCCGCGCACGTTTCGCTTGAGCGCGCTGAGCTTGAGCGATACACCGCGCTCGCGCCGGTCCTGCGAGGGTTCAATGAACGTACGACCCGTGTAGCGGTTTTTCGAGAGCGCGATGGTCAGCGGCAGCCCCGCCTGCCGCGCATAGCCCATGGCCGCGGGCAGCGCGGAGTCCGGCACGGCGGCCACGACGTCCACATCCGCAGGGGACGAAATCGCGAGCAGCTCGCCCGCGCGCTCCCGCGCCCGATGGACGGAGATGCCGTCGATGTCCGAATCCGGACGGGCAAAATAGACGTATTCAAAGATACAAAGCGCCGTTTCGGAAGCATGCGCCGCCGGATGGGACTTGAGCACGTGCCCCTCCGCAACGACGATTTCGCCGGGGCGCACGTCGCGAATGAACTCCGCGCCAATCGTGTCAAACGCGCAGGACTCCGAGGCGAGCGCATAGGCGCTGTCGATCTTGCCCAGCGCGAGCGGGCGCATGCCCTTTGGATCGCGCACGCCGATGAGCTGATTCTTCGTCATCAGCACGAGCGCGTAGCTGCCCTTCATCCGCTCGGATGCCTTGGCAATGCCTTCGACGAGCCCGTGTTTGCTGTATTTTGCGATCAGCGCGGCAATGACCTCGGAGTCGATGGTCGTTTGAAACGAAACACCGTCCTGCTCCAACTCATTTCTCAGTTCCCGCGCGTTGATGATGTTTCCGTTGTGCGCCAGCGCGATTTGCCCCGCGGGCGTGTCAAACAGCACCGGCTGCGCGTTGACGAGCAGGCTGTCCCCCGTCGTCGAATACCGCACGTGCCCGATAGCGAGGTTTGAGCCGCCGAGGCCGGAAAGCTCGTCGCAGAACAGCCCGCTGACCAGACCCATCTCCTTGCGGCAGTCAATGCGCCCGTCCCGCGAAATCGCGATGCCCGCGCTCTCCTGCCCGCGATGCTGCAGGGCAAACAGACCGTAGTAGGTCGCTTCGGCGGCGTTGATTCCGCTGCCGTTGCAATAAATTCCAAAAACGCCGCACTCCTCCTGCATACTGTCCAGCCGGGGTTTCAGCCGGTCGTATGGTTTGGGCAAGCGAATTCGAAGCGGCATATTATTCTCCCATCAACCGGCGGATGATTTCGCGGTAGGCTTCCTCCACCTCGCCAAGATCCTGGCGGAAGCGATCCTTGTCGAGCTTTTTACCCGTCGCCTTGTCCCAGAAGCGGCAGGTGTCCGGCGAAATCTCGTCCGCGAGGATTACCTTGCCGTCAAAGCGGCCAAACTCGAGTTTGAAGTCGATCAGCTCAATGCCGAGGTTCCAGAGGTAGTCGCGCAGAATGTCGTTGATACGGAAGGAATATTCCTTCACCTGCTCCATCTCCGCGTCGGTCGCGAGGTTCAGCGCGCGAATGTAGTAGCTGTTGATGAACGGATCGCCCAGCGCGTCGTTCTTGTAACTGTATTCGAGAATCACGCTGGATAGGCTGGTTCCCTCGGCAACGCCCATGCGCTTGGAAAAGCTGCCCGCAGCGCGATTGCGTACGATCACCTCGACCGGCAGAATCTCCACGCGCTTCACCGCGGTTTCCCGGTCGGAGATTTGTTCCACAAAGTGCGTCGGAATTCCCTTGCTCTCCAGCAGGCGGAAGAAGTGGTTGGACACCTTGTTGTTCACCACGCCCTTGCCGGTGATCGTGCCCTTCTTGAGTCCGTTAAACGCCGTTGCGTCGTCCTTGTAGTCGACGATGACGATCTTCGGATCGTCGGTTGCGTAAACGCGCTTTGCCTTGCCCTCGTAGATCTGTTCCAGCTTTTTCATAACGTCTCTATCTCCTTTTGCAGCGCGGCGTCCGCTTCGGCGGTCTTCGCCGCGAGCGCGCGCATATATTGATTCAGTTGTTCCGAAAGCGCCCCGTCCGAGAGCGCGAGAATGCGAATGGCGAGCAGCGCGGCGTTCGCGGCGCCGTCGATGGCGACGCAGGCAACGGGCACGCCCTTTGGCATCTGCGCGGTGGACAACAGCGCGTCCAGCCCGCCGAGATCGCTTGAGCGAACGGGCACGCCGATGACCGGCAGGCGCGTATGCGAGGCAACCACGCCCGCGAGGTGCGCCGCTTTTCCCGCAATCGCGAGAATTACGCCGTAGCCTTCATCCGCCGCTCCTTTTGCAAACGCCGCCGTCTGCTCCGGCGAGCGGTGCGCGGAGAGCACGCGAAGTTTGGCGGGCACGCCAAACTCCCGACAAACAGCAAGCGCTTCCTTCGCAAGCGGCGCGTCGGAAGCGCTCCCCATGATAATTGCAACCTGATTCATTGTCCCGTTCCTCCGTCTAGCCCCAAATCCACCCCAAAGGGCGCGTTAAAACTTCATTCTGAGCAGGGTATGCTGAATCACTCCGCCCACGTAGTATTGGGGGGAGTAGAGCATCGGCATGCCTTCTTTATCGTAGTCCAGCTCGTCGAGATATAATAGCGGCGTCCCTTCCGAAACGTGGAACAGCTTCGCCAGCGCGGCGTCCGCAACGGCGGGCCGCACCTCGGTGAGATCCATATGCGCTTCGAGGCCGCAGAACTGTTTGAGAAACGAAAAGATCGGCTTTTGTAGATCCGTTTCGGTGTATTCCTTCTTCTTAATCAGCGAAACGGGGATATAGTCCTCGCAGTAGATCACGGGTTTCTTGTCCGCGCCAATGAGCCGAACGACGCGCAGGACCGGTTCGCCGGCGTTCATTGCGAGGTGCGCGGCAACGGTTTCGTCCGCGGGCACCGTCTCGTGGGTCGCGAGCAGCAGGCTCGGCTCGTGGCCGGACTGCGAGATCATCTCCATGAACTCGATCTCCATGTCCATGCGCACCTTCACGGCCAGCACGTGGCGGTTGATGACGGTGCCTACGCCCTGATGCCGGCTGATGAACCCCTCGCGTTCGAGCTGCGCGAGGCTGTCCCGTAGCTGGGTACGGCTGATGCTCAGCCGCTCGGCGAGCACGCCTTCCGGCGGCAGCTTGCCCGAGTAGCGGTAGGCGCCTTCCTTCATCTCACGCAACAGCCTGCTTCGCACGCTCTGCAGCTGCATCGATTCACCCATACGCCCACGCCTCCTTGTCGTACCAATTGGTACTACCTTTTCGTACTACCAATATGGATACGATAATAGCACAGCGTAGCACCCGTGTAAAGGAGTCAGCGCCAGTAAAAGTAACTTTATTTCTGTTTTCTTCCAAAAAAGAAG
Source organism: uncultured Christensenella sp. (assembly GCA_964509485.1). GTDB lineage: Bacteria > Bacillota > Clostridia > Christensenellales > CAG-138 > UBA7703. Next base: position 29,961 of record CAZDXW010000028.1, on the reverse strand, counting down.
CGGGCGATCCCGTTGTTCGGAATCACCCGCTTTCTGCTCTGCAAATTACGTCTATAGTTCAACATACCCTTCAAAATTCTTGCGCGCGTCGCCGGTCATAAACACGCCTATGTCCGTGTAGCGCACCAGCAGGTCGCCGCCGCGCAGGTGCACGGTGATGTCCTCGTCCTTTTTACAGAAGCCGTTTTCCACCGCCGCAACCACCGCCGCGCAGGCGCCGGTTCCGCAGGCGAGCGTTTCGCCGCTGCCGCGCTCCCAAACGCGCATCTTGAGCGTATGTGCGTTGAGCACGGAGACGAACTCCGTGTTGACGCGCTCCGGAAAGAGCTTTGCGTTTTCAATCTCCGGCCCAACCGTCTCGAGATCGACCAGATCCGGGTTGTCGCAGAACACGACGCAGTGCGGATTGCCCATCGATACGCAGGTGATGTTGTACTC
>CAZDXW010000028.1:0-29423 GCA_964509485.1 uncultured Christensenella sp. | reverse complement strand
GAGAGCTGAACGCTCAGCGACTCCGGCGAATCCACCGGCTGGCCGAAGCAGTCAAAGTAGATGTAGTCGTTGCTCGTGCCGTTCATCTTGACGAACTGGAGCTTCATCTTCTCCGTGCGCATGTGGTTGATGTCCACGAGCTCCGTGGTCTTCTGCGTATAGCGGCTCTTGAGGCTGTCCGCCAACGCGTTTGCGGTGTCAATTGAGGTGATGCAGGGAATCGAGCGCTCAATGGCCTTGCGGCGAATCTTGACGCTGTCCCGCGAGGGCAACCGCCCCTTCGTGGAAGTCGAGATGATGTAGTCCACCTTGCCGCTCTCGAGCAGCGCCATGATGTTGTCCTCGGACTCGTGAATCTTGTTCACCTCTTGCACGGTCATGCCCGCCGCACGGAGAACCTCCGCCGTGCCCTTGGTTGCGTAGAGCGAAAAGCCCATTTCGAAAAAGCTGCGCACCGCGTCCGTAATCTCCACCTTGTCGGTGTCTCGAACGGTCACGAGCAGGCCGCCGCGCCGCCGCATCTTGTAGCCCGCGGCAACGAGACCCTTGTAGAGCGCTTCCTCGCGCGTCTTGCCGATGCCGAGCACCTCGCCCGTGGACTTCATCTCCGGGTCGAGCAGAATGTCCACGTCCGTGAGCTTTTCAAACGAGAACACCGGCACCTTCACCGCGACATACGGCGGGGTTTTGTAGAGCCCCGTGCCGTAGCCCATGTCCGCCAGGCGTTCGCCGAGCATGGCGCGCGTCGCGAGGTCGACCATCGGTACGCCCGTCACCTTGCTGATGTACGGCACGGTACGCGACGAGCGGGGATTGACCTCGATGACGTAGATTTCGTTCTCGTATATCACATATTGAATGTTCACGAGCCCCTGCGTGTTCAGCGCGAGCGCGAGCTGGCGCGTGTGCTCGACGATCCGCTCAATCAAAGGTCCGCTGAGGTTCCACGCGGGATAGACCGCAATCGAGTCGCCGGAGTGCACGCCCGCGCGCTCAATGTGCTCCATGATGCCGGGAATCAAAATCTCCTCGCCGTCGCAGATGGCGTCCGTTTCAATCTCCACGCCCATGAGGTACTGGTCGACGAGCACCGGCTTGTCGATTGCGTGCCGCAGGATAATCTGCATGAACTCGCGGGCGTCCTCGTCCCCAAATGCGATGTTCATGTTCTGTCCGCCGAGCACGTAGGAGGGCCGAATCAGCACGGGGTAGCCAAGCTCGTTTGCGGCGGCAATCGCCTCCTCCTCGGTATAGACCGTGCGCCCGCGCGGGCGCTTGATGTGGAGCGACTCCAGCAGTGCGTCGAACCGCGCGCGATCCTCCGCCATGTCGATGCTGTCCGCAGGGGTGCCGAGGATGCGAATGCCGTTTGCCACGAGCGCGCGCGTGAGTTTAATCGCCGTCTGCCCGCCAAACGCAACGACCACGCCGTAGGGCTGCTCGGTTGCGATGACGTTCATCACATCTTCCGGCGTGAGCGGTTCAAAGTAGAGCCGGTCGCCGGTGTCAAAGTCCGTAGAGACCGTCTCGGGGTTGTTGTTGACGATGACGACCTCGTAGCCCGCCTTTTTGAGCGACCAGACACAGTGCACGGAGGCATAGTCAAACTCAATGCCCTGGCCAATGCGAATCGGCCCCGAGCCGAAGACGATCACGCGTTTCTTGCCGGTGTCGTGCTGCTGTAAGAACCGCTCCGCCTCGTTGACGCAGCCGTAGTCCGCGTAGAAGTATGGCGTCTGCGCCTCGAACTCCGCCGCGCAGGTATCGACCATGCGATACCCCGCAGAGAGGTGCTGGCGAACCTTTCCGCCGGAGATGCGCTCCAGCACCGCGTCCGGATAGCCGAGCTTTTTGCCTTCCAAGTATCGCTCGTCGCTGAGACCTTCCTCTGCAAGTTTGTGCTCAAACTCCGCAAGCAGGCGCAGTTTGTTCAGAAACCAGCGGTCAATCGTCGTAATCTCCGCAATCTCGTTTGCCGAAATGCCGCGCTTGAGCGCCTCGAACACCACGAACAGCCGCTCGTCGTCGCAGTTTTTCAGCAGCGCGCGAACCTCGTCGTCGGAGAGTTTGCTTAAGCGGGGCAGATTGAGGCTGTCGAGCGAGAGCTCCGCGCCGCGCACCGCCTTGAGAATCGCCTGCTCAAAGGTGGGACCAATCGCCATCACCTCGCCGGTCGCCTTCATCTGCGTGCCAAGCGTGCGCTTAGCGTAGACAAACTTGTCAAATGGCCATTTCGGCAGCTTAACAACCACGTAGTCCAGCGCGGGCTCGAAGCACGCGGAGGTTTTTCCCGTGACCGCGTTTTGAATCTCGTCCAACGTGTAGCCGACCGCAATCTTCGCCGCGACCTTTGCGATGGGATATCCCGTCGCCTTGGAGGCCAGCGCGGAGGAGCGGGACACGCGGGGGTTCACCTCGATGACCGCGTATTCAAAGCTGTTTGGGTTCAGCGCAAACTGGCAGTTGCAGCCGCCCTCGATGCCGAGCGAGTCGATGATTTCGCGCGTGGCCGAGCGCAGCATCTGGTATTCGCGGTCGGCGAGCGTGACCGCCGGGGCAATGACGATGCTGTCCCCGGTGTGGACGCCGACGGGGTCGAAATTTTCCATGCTGCAGATCGTAATCACGTTTCCGTTTGCGTCCCGCATGCCCTCAAACTCGATCTCCTTCCAGCCGGAGACGCAGCGCTCCACGAGAATCTGCGTAATCGGCGAAAGGCGCAGACCGTTTAACGAAATTTCGGCGAGTTCCTCGCGCGTCTGCGCAATGCCGCCGCCGGAACCGCCAAGCGTGAACGCGGGGCGGACGATGACCGGGTAGCCGATCTCCTCCGCAAACGCGAGCGCATCCGGCACCTCGTTGACCACCTTGGAGGGAATCACCGGCTGGCCGATGGAGAGCATCGTGTCCTTAAAGAGCTGGCGATCCTCCGCCTTATCAATCGTCTCCGGCTTTGCGCCGAGCAGTGTTACGTTGTGCGCCGCGAGAAAGCCGGACTTTGCGAGCTGCATGGAGAGCGTCAGCCCCGTCTGTCCGCCGAGCGTGGAGAGCAGGCTGTCCGGCTGTTCCTTTTCGATGATGCGCTCTATCGTCGTCAGCGTCAGCGGCTCAATGTAGATGCGATCCGCCATCGCCTGATCGGTCATGATCGTTGCGGGGTTTGAGTTCACGAGAATGACCTCCAGCCCCTCCTGCTTGAGCGCGCGGCAGGCCTGCGTGCCCGCGTAGTCAAACTCCGCCGCCTGCCCGATGACAATCGGCCCCGAGCCGATGACCATTACGCGGTGAATGTTCGGATTCAGTGGCATTTCGCTTCTCCTTTCCCGTCCGCCTGTGCTTGCCGTTGTTCCTTGCTCCGGTCGATGCGGGCAAGGAAGCGGTCAAAGAGAAATCGCGTGTCGAGCGGCCCACCGCAGGCCTCCGGATGAAACTGAACGGAGAACGCGTCGATGTCCGTGTACTCCATTCCCTCGCAGGTGCCGTCGTTGAGGTTGAGAAAGCTCGCCTTTGCGTTCTTTGGCAGCGATTCGTCAAGGCAGACGGCGTAGCCGTGGTTCTGGCTCGTAATGTAGACCTTTCCGGTGTCGGTTTCCTGCACGGGCTGGTTTGCGCCGCGGTGGCCGTACTTGAGCTTGTTGGTGCTGCCGCCGCGCGCGAGCGCGAGCAGCTGGTGCCCAAGGCAAATGCCGAAGATCGGTACGCCGGATTCGCAGAGCTTTGCCAACTCGCGAATGATGCCCGTGTTCTCCGCCGGGTCGCCGGGGCCGTTGGAAAGCATGATTCCGTCCGGCTTGTGCGCGAGAATCTCCTCCGCCGTTGCCCGCGCGGGCATGGAGACGACGTTGCAGCCGCGCTTGGCCAGCTCGCGCGCAATGTTTCGCTTCGCGCCAAAATCCCAGAGGGCGACCGTCCGCTCAATCTCCGCGTTCACTTCGAACGTCGGTTGCTCACAGCTAACCGACTCCACCGCGCGTTCAATCCGAAAGGCGCGGAGCTGCTCCAGCGTCTTTGCATCCGTCTTCGGCTCGTCCGCAATGATTGCGTTCATCACGCCGTATTCGCGGATGATCTGCACGAGCTCGCGCGTGTCGATATCGTAGAGCCCTACGATGCCGTGCTGGAATAAAAAAGTGTCAAGGTCCTCTTCGCTGCGAAAGTTCGAAGGGTCTTGACACCAGGAACGAACAATATATGCGCCAAGCGCCGGGGCGCCGCTTTCAAAATCCGCCGGAATGACGCCATAGTTACCAATCAATGGAAACGCCTGAACGACCATCTGTCCGAAATAGCTGGGATCCGTGAGCGTCTCCAGATATCCGGTCATGGACGTTGTAAACACAATTTCGGCGGTTACCTCGCCGCCCGCGCCGAACGCCTTTCCCTGAAACACGCGCCCGTTTTCAAGGGTTAAATATCTCGCGCCTGCCATGCATTTCCTCCCTGTCCGCGCCATACTCGTTGTGTCGCGGGGCACTCGTAAGCCGCCCCCGCTTGCTTTTATCGTGTATGATAGCACAAAAAAAGAGTGATGCAAAGCTAAATTATATTTATGCTAGAAACATTTATATTTATGCGTTATTCTCGCATGAATCCTCAATTATCGCCCAACTATTAGCGTTTCTTCTTATCGTATCTGCTTATACATATTGCATGCTCGATTTCACCAGCCTGCATTTTTACCGCTTTTTCCGGCCGCGAATCACGAGATATGCCCCTATGGCTGCAGCCAACACCGCGCCTGCCGTCAAGCCGATCTGCAACGCCCGCCGCCCCAACGCATCACCCGGATTTTCGAATGGTTCCGTATGCTCCGGTTCCCTGGGCGTGCCCGCCGGTGTTGGCACGGGTGTAGGCGTGGCGAAGGATGCCGAAGGAACATAGTTGCTCAAATCGCTTGGGTCAATGTGCTCCATTAAGTCGTTCTTGCCCGTGTCCGCGCCGACCGACGAAAACGCGAGGCCAAAGTCGCTGAGCCGGTAGAACCCGTCGTTGCGAACCCGATAGTGATCGACCTTCACCTGCGATTTGTGCTCGGCAAACGCCGCAGTCGCAACCTCCATCACGTTCCGTCCGCCAAGCGCGGGCAGCGGCCGATAGACGTCCAGCGTCAGTTTGTTCTCCGGGTAGAGGTGCAGGTAGAGCTTCTTAACCTGAAACGTGTCAAATTCCGCCGCGGAGGTTGGATCGTACGTTGCATCCGCCGCGAGGAACACCGCGTTTTGCACCGCGCGGGAAACGTTGATGTGCTGCCAGTGCCCGTATTCGCCGTTTTCATCCTGCGTCACGACGACCTCCGGTTTGTAGCGGCGCAGAACCGAAACGTAATAGGCCGTCAGAGCATCGACGGTGAACTCCTTGCCACGCCGGTATTGCTCCTTGGGCAGCAGGTTCGGGAATCCCGCAAACAGCGGGTGGTTTCTTAGCCCCATTGCCCAGGCGCCGTTGAGCGCCTCGTCGCAGCGGTAGCGAATGCTGCGCGTCGCGGTATACAGAATTGTGCCGTTCAACCCGCGGGTGACCCCAAGCAACGGAACAATCGCGCCTAAAAACAGAATGTCGTCGTCCGGATGCGTCGCAATCACGAGATAGTCGAGCTTCTCCGGCGTTGGATTCCAGGGATGATAGCTCTTCGGCAGCATGTTCGGGCCGTACACGAGCGCGGAGCAAAGGTCCATATCCGTCTGCGACGTAATGGAGAGGCTTCGCGCCTCCGGGCTGATTTTATAGAGTTGATTCAGTTCCCACGTTTCGCCGGGGATCGAGCTAATCTGCGTTCCGTCCTGATTAAACTGCGTCAGCGTAAACGGCTCGGGCAGCGTCCGCCAGGCAAGGTAGAGCATCCGCGCGGGTACGCTTTTTCGCCAGCTGATGGTCACATCGCCGGGGCCTTTGACAACATAACCGCTCTCCGCGTTCATGTCCCAGAGTTCGCTCAGCCCGCTTGGCCGCCCGCCGGAGCTCGTGTAGCGGCAGCCGTGCCAGAGGGAGTCGTTCAGTTCTGCGCGTGCCGAAACCGGCAACGCGCCCAGCGCGAGCATCATTGCAACGATCAGTAGAATACCCCGAATCGGTCCCGATTTGCCCCGTCTCAACGTGTTCTCCTTCGTGTGCTTCCAACGCAGCGGAAGCCGGATATTCGATATCTTTTCTCTCAAACCACGGTTCTATTCGATTCAATCGTTCGCTTTATCCGTGTTCCGCATTTCGGCGGCACTGTGCAGCGAGCGCTTTTAGTTGCTCAATCGTCTTTCGGTTCTCCGACCCAATCTGCGTCAGCCGATCCCAGAGCGCGATGAAGTGCTTTTGAAACACGTCGATCAGCAGGAGCTGGTCGGAGTAGATCAGCGTCGGATCGTCCGAATTCCAGGTGTGAATCATCACGTGCTTGTTCAGCTTGATGTGCCAGCAGCTGTTTGGCAGAAAGAGCCGCTCGTCGTCCAGCAGAATCACAAAAAAGTTCGGCTCGGATTCCAGCGATCGAATATACCCTTCCAGCAGCGCGGCACAGTCCAGCGTGTCCATCTCGTGGATGCCAGTCTGGAAAAAGTAGATGCCCGGCATGCGGCACTTGCCCGTTCGAACAATCTCGCGCAGGCGCGGCAACGACAGCACCTCGCGAAAAACCGACTCGCGCATGACCTCCGCCATGGCCTGCTTAAAGCGCACAAACTCCTGCTGCCGCCAGGTGAACTCCTCTTTCGTCAATCCGTAGCCGCGCAGCACCCGATCATAATCCTCCGGCGCAAAGAAGAGTGGATTCAGGCCGTTCTTAATCACGTCCAGATTGCCGGGCACACCGTATTCCTGAAAGAATATTTCAACGATGTTTCGCGCAAAATGGTCGTCCATCATCGTCATGAGCGGGTGGGCAAAGCGCTTGCTGCGTTCAAAGCTCTGGCGAATGTCCGTCAGATGCCGTTCGTTGGTCGCGAGCGTCGCAATCGGCGGGGAATCGCCGGAGAGCGTTTCGTTCACCGTCAGCGCCGCCTGATTCGGCACCAGTACACCCCAAGTTCCAAACAGGGACTGCGGAACCCCCTGCGTGACCAGCAGCTGCAGCCGCCCGGTCACGAGCAGCGACATATAGGTAGCCACCAGCTCGCTGCTGGCCGCCGTGTTGTTGGCGGACTGCACGAGCATGCACACGCGAAACCGTTTTTCCGCAAAAGCGGATTGGATTGCAGAAACAACACCCGCGCGTCGAATGGAACGAATGCTCTCGCTGGACAGGTAGACAAACACCTCGTCGTCCGGCCCAGCTTGGTTCAGGCAACATCGCAGCAGTTCCTCCACGCGCGCCTCGCCGAACACCGCAACCACCTCGTCCAGACTGGTCCGCGGCAGTGTCCATGCGCCTTCCCGTTTTGCGCCGCTCTCCGCGGCAACCGCTTCCGCAAAGCTGCTGACCAGCAGCACCGCCGGATCCTCCTGCAGCGGATCTTCCAGCAGACGAACGCGGCTGGGAAAAAGCCAGCGTGTGGCGCACGAAACCAAGTCCGCGTCAAGATCCGCATCCGTCGCGCCAAGATCGCTGGAGATCTGCCGCTTGAGCCAAACCCGATCCGTCTTGCCCGCAATGCGCGGCACAAGATAGCGCGCAATCAGCGCGGCATACTCCGGATTGCCCGCAATCGAGCGCTTTCCGGTGCGCCAGCGGCTGATCAGCGAGCTGTCGACGTCAATTGCCTTTGCGAGGCTTGCATTCGTTACCCCAAGGTACTCCATGAGAAGTGTCAACCGCAAGCGGAATGCACGACTCGCCTCATCGTACCGTTCCAACCGCTCCACCGCCCTTCTCCGCTATCGTAACAAAAAAAAGCTGTCGCGTACAGTTGAAAACCGAATTTTGTCATTGACTTGTCATTGACGATGCGGCGAGGTCTATTGCATCTTTCGGCAAAGTCTGAAATGATACACGTGTATACAACCATGATTGGTTCCGTTGTTCCGCAGACTTTCATTTTATAAGGAGAATTTGCCGTATGAAACGCTTTGCCAGCCTTCTGCTCGCCGTTCTTCTGGCGTTCAGCCTGTTTGCCTGCGCACCAAAGACCGGGCAGCCGGAACCGACCGCGCAGCCGGAACCAACCGCCGCGCCTACCCCCGAGCCAACGCTCGATCCCAATCGGCCAATCGAGTTCAGCGACCCCGTGCTCGAAGAGATGATCCGCGCGCAAACGGGAAAACCCGAAGGTGATATATCCGTTTCGGATGCGTTGACCGTGACCAGTCTCGAGCTCACGATGGACGGCACCGACTGGTCGAATCCGCGAATCAAAGACCTTGATGCGTTAAAATACTTCACCAACCTGACGTATCTTGGCATGAGCTGGGCGCTCTATAACGATGGAAACGACGTCGATCTAAGCCCGCTCTCCGGGCTCGTCAAGCTGGAGTGCCTGTTGCTTGGCTGCGATAGTATTCGGGATATCTCGCCGCTAAGCAGTCTTGTCAACCTCAAGAGCCTTTGGATTTGGGGCAATCACTCCATTACGGACATCAGCGCCGTCGCAAGCATGACGCAGTTATCCGATCTGTGGATTAAGGGAAACTATATTCAGGATCTTTCTCCGTTGGCGAACCTCAAGGAGCTTACGCGTCTTTGCATGGAAGACAATCTCGTTTCGGATATTACCCCGCTTGCCGGATTGACGAAACTAACGGAACTGACGCTCTCCGACAATCCAATCACCGACTATTCGCCGATCGCTTCGATCTATCCAAATCTGCAAAACCCGGACTTCGACCTCGACCCCAATAACGACGTAATCGCGATGAAGGACCCCGTGCTGGAGTCCGCCATTCGCGAAACCATTCAAAAACCCAACGGGGACATTACCTTTGCGGACGTATGGGGCGTTGAGTCCCTCAACGCAGACCGCGACTGGGAGGAGAACCCCGCGGAAGGAACCCAGATTAAGGACATCTCCGCGCTCAAGTATTTTCTCGGCATGAAGAACCTTGGCTTGCAGTTCCACAACATCCAAAACATCCGACCGTTGGCGGGATTGACCAAGCTGGAATCCCTCCGGCTCGGCGGAAATTCGGTGAACAACATCGACGCGCTCAGTAAGCTGACAAGCCTAAGCGAGCTGACGCTTTGGAACTGCGTAGCAGCCGACTATTCGTCGCTGACACAGCTGACGAAGCTGCAATCGCTCGCAATCGGATATTCCACCTTCAGCAACCTGACCCTGCTCGTCGGCATGCCCGAATTAATATCGCTCGACATCGTCAAATCGCAGGTGAAAGACGTCTCTCCTCTGCTTCAGCTGCCGAAGTTGGAAAAGCTTTTTGTGCGCGAGTGCCCGATTGCCGACTACGCGCCGCTGATTCAAATCTATCCCAATCTGAAAGAGACCGACTTCGATCCAAATGACAGTTCCATCAAGGCGCAGACACAGTTCCCCGACAACGAGGTGATCGTGTTCAACGATCCGTTGCTGGAGAGCAAGGTACGCGAGGCGATGAACCGGCCGGATGGCGACATTACGTTTGCGGACGCAAAAACCGTCACCGGCTTAAAACTGAACAACGATTACCAGCAAAATCCCGCTGCTGGATCGCAGATTACCAAGGTAGACGCGCTGAAGTACTTCGTCAATCTCGATACGCTGGAACTCCAGTTCCACGCTGTGAAGGACATTTCCCCTTTGGCGGGGCTGACTAAGCTAAGATCGCTCGCTCTTGGTGGAAACCCCGTGCAGGACATTTCCGCACTCACCGACATGACGGAGTTGGACTATCTCTCGCTCTTTAACTGCGAGGCAAGCGACTACAGTCCGCTGAAGAACCTGACGAAACTGCGTGTCCTTCAGATCGGCTATTCCACGTTCAGCGATACCAGCGTGCTACAGGGTCTGACCAATCTGGATACGCTGGAGTTGATTTACGCTCAGATAACCGACGTAACACCGCTTGCAACCTTACCGAATCTCAAATCTCTCAAGCTGGAAGGCAACCCAATTCAGGATTACTCGCCGCTGAAAAAAATCTATGCGAATCTGCAGGAAAAGGATTTTCAGCCGTAACTCGATTCGCAGACGGCGCGATGCTCTCCGCGCCACAGAAAAACCGCCCATGCGGGGGCGGTTTTTCGTTGCGTTGATTTTTGCCTGCGAAGTCGGCGCGGGCTTGTTCCACTTTGTTATACAAGCCGTTTGGTCTCGATTATCGAAACAGATCCCGTTTTTGGAACCCGGCGGAAAGGAACCGCCCCGCCGCTTTCGCGCCCGTCAGCCAGCTGATCTGAACGCCGTTCTTCGTGTTCTTCAGAATCTTTGGAACAAAGAACGCGGCAACCGTTTCCGGCTTGTCCGCGAGAATGTTAAACAGCTTTCGAAAGCTCTCGTCGCTCTCAATGGCAGCCACCGCACCGTCCGGCGAAGAGGTGATAAAGTCGGTCAGCATCATACCCGGCGACAGACGTCCGGCGATGACGCCAGTCCCTTCGAGTTCCTTGGCGAGTCCCTTCATAAAATAGGTCAGCGCGTGCTTGGTCGTTCCGTAAAGAATGGTCTTTGGCTGGATCATGTTGTTCGAGCCAAGCCCTTCCATGCTGTAGATCGCGCCGTGGTGTTGCGCGAGCATGCCCTTCGCGGCCACCTGCGAACCAAACATCACGCCCAGCATATTCGTCTCCACAACGGCGCGCACGTACGATTCGTCCGTTTCGTACGCCAGCACGTGCGGCGTGTTCTGCCCGGCGTTGTTGATCCAGATGTCGACGCTGCCAAACTGTTCGACCGCAACCGACCAGAGATTCTCAAGGTCGGACTTTTTCTGTACATCGCAGGGCACGTAGCAATAGCGGTCTTCATATGCCTGCAGCTCTTCCCGCGCGGTTTTGCGCAGCGTCTCCCCTCGACCGGAGAGCACAACCTTGCAGTCCCGCTTCAAAAGCTCCTTCGCCATCGCGTAGCCAATGCCGCGCGTACTGCCCGTGATTACGACGTTTTTCATCGGAATTTCTCCTTTCGAAAGAGCCGGATGTTACTGCTATTGTAGGCCGGAACGAGAGAAACCGTCAATGCATATCTTGCCCGTTTCCGACGCACGGATGGCGACTTTCCCGGCGTTTTCTCAAACCATTCGGTCGGGGAATTGTATTTCTTATCCACGTTTGATATACTTCGGTCACTACGGTTCTGCGTTTCCACACGCATCTATCCGTATCCTTGGGGGAGGGCGTCTGCATGCAGCTGGTCACGGTTGAAAACAAGCGTCAAATGCGCGCGTTTGTGCGCGTGCCGCAGGTTCTGTTTGGAAGTCACCCTTGCTTTGCGCCGCCCATCTGGCTAGACGAAGCGGGCGCATATACCGGAAAGACGAATCCGATTCTCAAAAACTCAGATTTCGTTCTCTTTCTGTTGCTGGACGACGCGGGTCGCTCAATCGGGCGAACCATCGCGTACATCGACCACACGTTCAACCGCTACTACAACGCAAAGATCGGCTTCTTTGGCGCGTTCGAGTGCATCGACGACCCCGCCGCCGCACAACTGCTCGTCGACGCCGCCGAGCGTTGGCTCGCCTCGCGTGGCATGGACGCAATCCGCGGGCCGATCCATCCGGTCGCGGAGAACTGGGGGTTCGTGCTGGAAGGCTACGATACGCCGCCGGTCTACATGTCCCCCTGGAATCCGGAATATTACCATGCGTTCTTCTTGAACTCCGGCTACGAAAAGGTGAAGGATCTGCTCGTCTACGAGGCGGACATCGGCGGCGGCTATGCGCTGCCCGCGCGGTTCGAGGGGTTTGCCGAGCGCTTCCGCGCGCGCTATCCGGGCATCTCCATCCGTCGGCTGAACATGAAGAACCTCCGCGAGGACGCGCGCGCCATCTGGGAAATATCGAATACGGCGCTTGCGGACAACTGGGGTTATGTGCCGCTGGAGCTGCCGGTCATGGAGGATATGCTCAAGAAACTGAAGCTGATCGTCGACCCGGACGCGGTCTGGATGGTCGAATACGAGGGCAAGCCGGTCGGGTTCTGCCTTGGCTTTCCGGATATCAACGTGCTGCTCAAGAAGATCAACGGCAACCTGCTCCCGTTTGGCTGGGCAAGGCTGATATTCGGGGTCAAGAAGCTGCGCGACTACCGGCTCTTTGGCCTCGCGGTGAATCCGGAGTGGCACAAGCGCGCGCTGGACGCGCTGATGTACATTCATCTCTACGAAAGCCTGAAAGCAAAGAACATCCGCATGGAGGCGAACTACATTCTCGAGGACAACCTGCACATCAAAAACGCGCTGGAGCGCCTCGGCATGCGGCACAACAAGACATACCGTATCTACGAAAAGCCGCTGGCGCGTTAACTGGCAATCGGTCATATAAGCCGTAAAACTTGCGTACAAAACCTCCCGCCGCATAATCCGGCAGGAGGTTTTTTCGTGCGCAGGCACTATCTTGCTTTGTTTACCGGTCATTCTCCTAATGATACAAGTAAATTTATGCATCGTGCAATTTGCGCACCAACTGCCAAATGGTTGGTTTAGAATATCCTAAAATAACGGTTTCTTGCGTCAAATCGCAGCAGTTTGCCGCTGATTTCGCAGCGTTATTTCCTCCCCAAGGCAGGAACGAAAACTTTTCTTATTTATGTCAGTTATGATGGCAAATACATGCATCCCCATCACATACGATTCAGGAGGTAGCCATATGGAACAGCTGAAACCAGCGCTGAAACGAAAGCCAGTTTCGATTCTCTGGATCATCCTTTCCTGCGTCCCCTTTTTCAATTGGATCGGGTTTCTTGTGCTCGGAAACGCGACCAACCAAAAGAAATGGATCATATTGGGCTATGTGCATTTTGCCCTCTCCCTCGCGTCCGCGAGCCTGTTTGCCAGTTATGTAGTGAATTACGATTATCTGGTGAATCCACACAATGGCTTCGACAAGCTCTTCCCTTATCTGATGTTCGTCAGCTGGCTCATCGGCGTTGTACAGGCCTGGTGGATTTCCGGCGAGGCGAAGAAGCGGCTCGAACGGCAATTCGCAGACCAGCAGGCGACATCGCCCGCCGAGTTGATTCCAATGACGAAAAAGGAACGCATCCAAAGCAATCTTGTGTACCTTCTGTTTGCTATCATCCCCATCAGTGGGTTGAGTCTGGTGCACATCGGCAAGACTATTCAGCGCAAGAAATTGCAGATATCCGGCTGGGTCTCATTTGCGCTGTGTTTGCTGCTGGAATTCGCTTCCTACATACTTTACGGCGGGTTCAATCCTCTTTATTACGATTTCGAGCCTCTGTTTCCGTTTTTCATCGTCGTCACGCAAATGCCCGTGTTGTTATTATGGATCGTTGCGTTGCTGCTATGCATCCGTACCAAATCGGAATACACGAGCACCTCGATAGGCACTCGCAACACATACAACGAGGGTCTGCGGCAGCGTAAGCTGGAGTTCGAGCAATTAAAGCTGCTTTACCCCTGTCTGCAAAGCACCGCGTGGAAGATAAAACACTCCGTTCACCTGCTCTGGTGCCTGCCGTTGGTCACTTCGCCCCTAGCCTTAATCCACATTGGTATTTCCGACCGGAAATGGAAGCGACTGGTCTGCGGTATAGGGAGCTTTATATACTACGTCGTTTTTTTCGTGATTTCCACAAAGAAGGTTTTCGAGAAGGTAGCTTTCTGGCTGTTTGAACCTCTCCTGATTTTAATGGGTGTCCTTTGGATCGCCATCATCTGGTTCAGCATTGCCACGCTTCGTTCGCACCTCATCTACGCCGCCGAACGATGCGGCGGATATGTTGACTCGTTCGACGCGGAGCAGGCTCGGCTCGAACAAACCGCGCAGATCTCCGCGCCGGAAGACGGAGAACAGAAAGAATAATAAAAGAATGCTTCGTTTTGAAAGGACAGTTTTATGAAGAAATGTATGTTTGCCATCCTCGCCCTTTCGCTGTGCCTGCTTCTGCTCTTCGGCTGCAGAAGAACTAGTACACCGTCCTATTCGGAAGAAGCCCCTGCCAATGCTGGGGATTCCGCTTCACAGCAGCCCTTGTCGCTTGAGCAGGGGAGTGATGCAAGCAGCAACGCGAAAGAGCCGCTTTCATTGGATGGCAACGGCGCTTCCGCGACCGGAAAGAGCACCGCAACTGTGACGATCAATGGCAAGACGAATACCTACCAATTCAAAAGCGTTTTCGAAAACAACAATCAGTACAGCGTTCTCTACGTTCTCTCCGACAAGCAAGGCACTGTGCTGTCGACCTTAACCATTGATATCCCCGCCTGCGCGGAAGCGGGCGCCGTCTATCGGTACGACGACGAGTATGACCGCGTATACGGCAGCGGGTGCGTGATCTACGCAGACTTTCGAACGGGCAAGACCTATGACGCGATGAATCCGGGATACATCGTCTACCCCGAAGAGGTGGATAGCGATATGTACAAAGGTATCAACGGAAATAAATACGTAATCGCCATCGACGACGTCAGCCCCGACGGCATGGTCATCTCCGGACGATACATGGTTGAGTACGCGCATAGTTATTTCGAACCGGACGATCAGTCCGCCATCACAATTTCGGAGAGCAGCTTTGTCTACGATCGATCGGACGCAGAGTAGTCCCGAAGAGGCGACCGTTTTAAACAAGCGGATTGGAAGACCAAGATCAAAACGATCCCGAAGGAACCACCTTTGGGATCGTTTTCTTGTTTGATTACTTTCATTGTTCAGTTGGATCGGTTTCCCGTGATCCGCCGACTTTCGAATCTGCGCCGGCCCGCCGTGATACACCACCCGCCGAGGAGCACCGCCGAAAGTTCGAGCACCGCGCACCAGCGCAGCGCGGCGAGCAGCTGAATCTCCTTTGGGTGCGGCGTCATGAGCGAAACCGTCTTTCCCAACGCGCTCCAGCCTTCGACCAGATCACGCCAGAATCCAAAGTCCGACCATTTCGTCGGCAGAAACGACTGCGGCCAATAGAAGGTTTGCAACAGTATTGCAAGAGCAATTGCCAAGAGTACCGCACTAACTAAATACTTCGGTACCGCTGCATTTGCGTAATCTTTTCTCGTTTTTGTGCTTTGGAACAAAGCAATCGCGCCCGCGATGAGAAAACCGCAGGGGCAAAGCCAAACGAATCCACGCGCAACGCGGACAAGTAGTCCGCTCTCAATTAGGGTGTAGGTCTGCGGCGCGTTGCAGCGGTAGAGAAACGTCTCCGTCTGCTGCTTTGCGGCGGACTGCTCACCGGCAGCGAACTCCAGATTTTCATACGTCGCGTTGCCGTCGCGAATCACCAGCATCGGCTCGTATACATCCGCAATGCCGCGAACGGTGTAGCGATTCTGTCCCAGCGTGACCACGGCGCCAATCGCGTCGGTCGAGTGAAAGAGCTGCCACGCGGACGCTTTGTCGATCAGGCATCCGCCGGTGTCGTCCTCCACCGGAAAACTGCCCGAAAGCAGCCGCATTGGCGCAATCGCCCGCAGGTCGCCATACGCCTGAATCCGGCGCAGCTGCGTTTGCGTGCCCAGCTCGGAGCTCGCCGTTTGCAGCTTCGCATCGCTGGTCCAGGCCGCACGAACCCGTAGTTCGCCCTCCGGTGTTTCGCCAATGGCGCGCAGCAAATCTTTCTGCGCCACTGCCGGTTGGGCAAAGCGAACGCTCAGCCCGTCGTACTGCCGCGTCAGCCACGACGCGATGGAAAGCGCGCCAAGCCAGCAGGCAACCGCGAACAAACCGAGCAACGCCGCCGCACACCAGCCGCGTTTAGTCCCCGTCATGCAGCACCACCCGGTCGCCATCCGAAATCTCCTTGGAGCAGGCCGTAATCAGCCGATCTTCGCTCCCCAGCTCGGCGTCCACCGCGGCGCGCTTGTCGTCGTGCGCCAGCAGATCGACGTCCACCTTTTGTGCCTCCAGCTCCGTGCCAAGGATGGTCGCCACCTCGCGAATGACGTACACGTAGTATGTTTCTCCGCCGCCCTGCCGCAGCGCCTCCAGTGGAACGCAGGTGTAGTACTGCCCGGATTTCTTGCGAATCTTATAATCCTGCGCACTGCCGATCTTTCGCTCGGTTTTACCGGCTTCTTCGCCGCTCTGCGCGCCGAGAATGGTGACCATTTCGTCCGCGTCCGGCGCGGAGATCGAGCGAACGCGGAGCGTCTCGTCCTCCTGCTTGCCCTCGCTCAACAGAACGATCTCATCGCCAATGGCAACCCGCTCCGCTTCTTTTTTCGGAACGCGCAGTTCAAGCTGCGGCGTGCCCAGCGCAATTTCCAGCCCGCTCGTTCCGGCAACGGACGTCTTTCCCGCGACAAGGTCGCAGGACACGACGGTTCCCGCGCAGGTCGCGCGCACCACGCCGCCGTTTTGCAGGGCAACATACTGCTCATAGGTAAACTGCGCAAACAGCAGCGCCTGCTCCGCGTTGTCCACTGTGCTTGCGGCATAGGTCGAGTCCGGCTGTTTCGCGAGTTCGGCTTTCGCCTTTTCCAGCGCGCGCTGGGCGGCAACCAGCTTCTGTTCGGAGACCTTCTTGCCGCCGGTCACGGTCGACACGTCGTAGGCAAACAGCGGGTCTCCTTCCGCAACGGCCTGACCGGATTTAACGAACACCTTTGAAATCCGCCGCGCAAAGTACGTGGTGAAAAACTGCGTTTCACCGCTGACCCATTTGCCCGTGCCGCTGACGCTTAAATCCAGCGAGCCCGCGTTTGTATAGCCCACGGAGACCTTCGCCTTGAGCGCGTCGCTCGCCGCGCGGGACAGAAACGTCAGCGCAACCATTGCCACGACAAACCAAATCAGAATACGGCCGATTCGCTTCGCAAACGGCTGTTCGGCACGTTCGGATGGATCGCGCTCGGGCGAACCCTGCGAAGATGGCGCCTGTAAAGATTGTTTTTGCTGATTATCTTCCATAAAAATCTTACTCCTTGATGCCCGAGGCGAGGATGCCCTGCTCGAGGTACTGCTGCCCCAATAGAAAGATCAGCACCGTGGGCAGCAGCGCGATCACCGCGGACACAAACGATACCCCCGCGTTTGCCACCGTTGTTGCGGGCAGAAACACGGAGAGTGGCGTGAGCGACGCAGATTTTAAGAATGTAATCGGCTGTTCCACGGCGTTCCAGCCCTCGACAAAGCCGAGCAGCGCGGCGGACAGCACACCGGGCAGCCCCAACGGCAGACCGATTTTGAAGAAGACCGCCCACTCACTCGCGCCGTCCATGCGCGCGGCCTCCAGCATCTCGCGCGGAATTCCGGCGAAGAACTTCGTCATGATGAACACCGGAAACGCGGAAAACGCGGCGGGCAGCAGTATCGCAAAGGGCGAATCGATCAACCCCAGCGCGTTGAGCACGATGTAGCTCGACGCCATCGTGACCTGAAACGGCAGAATCATGAGCACGATGTAGAGCCGGAATATCGTGTTTCGCCCGCGAAAGCGCAACTGCGAGAGCGCCCAGGCCGCAGGCGCGCCAATCAGAATCTGTCCCGCGACGGCCGGAAGCACCTGAATGCAGGAGTTCCAGAACACGCGGAAGAACGCGGGCGTATCCAGCAGCAGTTCCACCACGTGTTGAAACGTCAGCCGATTTGGTAACAGGCTCCAATTCGCGAGTTCCCCGCTCGCGTCCAGCACGCCGGACAGGTGTTCCGCCAGCTCGCTCGTTGGCGTCAACGCGCCGGTAAACAGCATCCAAAGCGGCGTCCAGACCAATAGCGCCAGCAAAAAGAGAATGACGAAGGAAACGGGTTGCAGTCGCTTGCTCTTCATGATTGTTCCTTTCGCCGATCCGCCACGCGCATCGAAACAAAGACGATCGCGAGGATGGTGATCATCAGCAGTACCGCCGCCGCGCTGATCTTCTGCATGTCCAAATTCGAAAACCAGTTGGACAGCACGTGCTGAAGCATGTAGATGCTGTTGTTCGGGTACCGCCCGGCGACAAGATACGCCTCACGGAACACCTTAAAGGAGTTGATCAGCGCGAGTACGCTCGTGATGAACAACGTCCCGCCAAGTTGCGGCAGCGTAATGTGAAAGAAGCACTGTATTTCGTTTGCGCCGTCCACGCGCGCCGCCTCGTAGTAGGATTCCGGAATCGCGGAGAGCCCCGCCAGCCAGAGAATCACGTTGTAGCCAAAATACTTCCAGAGGTAGCAAAGCACCAGCACCCAGAACGCATATTCGCTGTTGAGCCAGTCCGTCGGGCTGGACCCCAGCGCGACGCTCAGCGCGGAGAGCAGCCCGTTTTTGTGGAACACGGTTTGAATGATCATCACCACGCTCGTCACCGGCACCACCAGCGGCAGCAGATAGGTCGTTCGAAACAGATTCTGAAACCGAATCCGCCGATAGAGCAGCAGCGCTGCCGCCAGAGAAAACAACAGCAGCAGCGGAATGCAGACCAAGAGAAAACGAATCGTGTTGTGCACCGCTAGCTGGAACGATTCGTTCTCAAAGATGGTCTTGTAGTTTTCCAGCCCAACAAACCGGTCGCCCATGGCGGAGAAAAACGAACGGCGAATCACATCCGCAGTTGGAATGAGCACCAGCACGAAAATGCCGATCAGGCTTGGGGCAAGGAAGGCGCGCGCGGCGCGCGCCTCCCCTTTGCCCATGCAATCCAAAGCTGCGCGTTTCATTCCGACAGATAGGTGGAAATGACGCTTTCCATCTTGGCCGAGGCGTCGTCGAGCGTGCTGCTGCCGTCCAGATAGGAGACGATCTGCGGCACGAGCAGGTCGCTGAGCGTATGATCCGTCGAGATCGGGTGATTGACCTCTTTTACCATCGAGAAAAGCATGTCGCGCATCGCCTGACTCGGCCACGTCGCATAGATTGAAATTTCCGGATCAATCGTCATACCGGAGGAAACCGTATTGTCCACGCGGGCGAAGAGCGCCTCCGCGGCCTTCTGGTTCACCGGGAACTGCTCGGCAAATCGATTGCCCGTCTGTACGTCGTAGGAAAACAGCGTTTTCAGGAACGACGCGGCGGCGTCCATATGCTGGCTGGCGCGGTTGATGCCGACGATGCCGACCGGCAGGTATTCCTGATTGATGTCGCAGAACGTCTTCTTCAGCTGATCTGCCGCGGCGAGACTTATCATGCCGCCGTAGAGCGAGCCCATCGGCAGAAACAGCGCTGCCGTCGCGAGGTTCGTCGCGTTTGCGAAAATCTGCGGGCCGCCATTCTCCATGCGAACCACCTTGAGCAGTTCTGTCTGTGTGCTGCCGGACGCCGCCTGCCAGCCTTCGCCAATGTTTTCGTTGGCGCCAATCGCCTCGCTGATGCGGCCGATGTTCGCTAAAAACTCGTTCACCGCGCCGTCTTTGTTTTGGTATAGATCGCCGCCATAGTAGTTGAGCAGCACCTCTGCGAGCATCTGATAATTGTAGGCCACCTTGGCCAGCAGCGGTACGTCGCCGCTGGCTTCACAGGCGTCCGCCAGTGCACTCAGCGAGGAAAAGACGCTGCTCGCGTCCCCGTCGGCATACGCCAGCGGAATGCGCATTCCACACGGAATCGCGTAGAGCTTGCCGTCCGCCGTCTGCGAAGCGGCGCGGATGTTCGGCAGCACTGCTTCCACGCTGTCCATGACTTCGCTCAGCTCCGCCAACACGCCCTTTTGTAGGTAGGAGTCGATGGGCAGCCCGTCCAGCACCAGCACATCCGGGCCGGTTCCGGCCAGCAGTTCCGTGTTCAGCGCTTTGATGTAGTCCTGCTCCGTTCCGGCGGAGTCCTGCCCCATCGCCACCTTATAGACGGCGAGCACGTCGCTCTGCGAACGGTTGAACGCGACCACCGCCTGCTGAACGGTCTCGTCCGGGCTCAGCGAAAAGATGTTGATCTCCTCGCTCGCGGCAGCGGAGGCGGTTTCGTCGTACCAATAACGAAAGACGCTGTTCGTATCGCAAAGGTAGACGGAGTTCTGCGTTCCGGCGCGAACAATCATATTACCGGGCTGGAACGAGGGAAGCCCAAGGTTGCAGGTGCTTCCGTCCATAATGCGCTCCCAGAGGGTGCCGTCCTGCGTGTGGCGGTAAATTCCCGTTGAATCGCAGAGGTAAAGCGACCCGTCCGGCGCAAACGCCATCTGTACATAGCCGTTTTCTTTCACGGTGTATTCATACTCCGCGGTGGTGCTGTCCGCGCGGTCGTAGACGCGAATGCTCTTTGCCCCCGGCGCGACGGTCGCAATCCGGCTACCCGCGGCGGCCAGTGACGGGGTTACCTTGCCCGTTTCGCCCTCGATCTGTTCGATGGAATTGCCCTTCGCGTCCAGCAATCCGAGATTCCCGTTAAAATAATCGGAATACGCAATGGACCCGTCCGTCAGTGCGCCAAAGCTGTTTGCAATCGCAATGCTCGCCATGCCGTCGCCGGTCAGCTCTTCGCCGGTCTTGCCGTCGTCCCGGCTGACCAGAAAATGAGCCTGCATCTTGTAGTCCGGAGTAAAGCTCGCGTTAAACATATAGAGCGCGCCGTCCGCCGCGCGAATGACCCGCAGTTCGTTCGCGGCATCCTTGGCAAGATCGTTGAGCCACGGTTCGTCGGCGGTGGTCGTCGTGCCGTCGTCCAGAATCGTATGACGGTAATACCGCGCGCTGCCGGTTCCGTCTCCGTTGTCCACATATGCATTCGTAAACACTTCTATGCCGTTTTCCAACGCACTTAAACCGATGATGAGCTGTTGGGTGACGCCTTCCGGTACCGGAACGTTGATCACCTGTTCCATGTAGCGCCCGCTTGCGGTTTGCGCGGCGTTGGAGTTACTTGCGCGCGCCGGGCCGACGCAGCCGAAGAGCCCGGCCAGCAGCGCGGCGCAAAGGAGAAGAGAGATTGCTTTTTTCATGAATCGTTGACCCTCCTGTTTGTTACGCTCCCTATTCTATTGACCAAGTTTCTAAAAATCTTCTAAACATTTCGAACAAAAAATGGCACGCCCGAAAGCATGCCATTTCGTATCAACTCTGGTCGCGTTTAGTTCAACGTAATTCGAAAGGTGCACCCGCCACCGGGCGTATCCAGCAGCTCAAGCGTCCCTTTTTGCAGCGCAACGAGCTCCCGCGCAATGGAAAGCCCCAGCCCAAAGTGTTCCTTGCTCCCGCGGGACGCGTCCCCGCGAAAGAAGCGGTCGAACACGCGCGCCTTCTGCGCCGCATCCAGCCCGACTCCGTGATCCGCCACGCAGATCACCGCGCGCTGCCGCTGGGCAGTCGCCGTGAGTTCCACCGTTCGATGTTCCTTCGTGACCCCATAGGTTAGCGCGTTGTCCAGCAAAATGCCGAGCACCTGTTTAAGTCGCTCGCCATCTCCGCGCACACGCGGCAGCGCATCCTCCGGCAGATCGAGCCGCAATGTGCAGCCGTTTGTCCGA
Source organism: uncultured Christensenella sp. (assembly GCA_964509485.1). Classification (GTDB taxonomy): domain Bacteria; phylum Bacillota; class Clostridia; order Christensenellales; family CAG-138; genus UBA7703. Next base: position 8,073 of record CAZDXW010000028.1, on the reverse strand, counting down.
TAGACCGGGGCATGGGCCTCGTAAACATCCAGCAGCAGGGTGTCCAGTTCGAGCGGTTCGAGCTGCACCGTCCAGGTGTTCGCGTCCGCCGAAGCCAGCAAGAGCAAATCCCCAATTAGGCGGGACATCCGCCCGCACTCCGCGGTGATGACGCCCGCGGCGGCGCTCTCGCGCGCGTTCTCCGGCAATATGGCGGCGTTTGCCGCAATCACCGCAAGCGGCGAGCGCAGCTCGTGCGAAGCGGCGGCGATGAACTGCTTCTGCCGAATCCGGCTTTCCACGGCGGGCTGCAGCGCCCGATCGATCAGCCGCGCGCCGACCCAGCCGAGCAGCGAGACCCCCACCAGATAGCTCAGGCAATACAGCAGCGACGGCCAGATTCCGGCGCGGTCGATCCACTGCACCGCGGTCAACGTGCGATAGCCGTCCTTGGTCGGCACAATGCTCACGGCTCCGATGTATCGCGCGCCGTCCTCGCGGAACTCCTCCGGAGCGGAGGTTCTACGCGCGTTTGAAAGCGGCAGGCTGGTTACGTCGTACCCTTCCGACTTCGCCGTCTCCTCCGCCCGCGTCAGCAGTGCCTGCTTGACCGGACCATCGGAATTGTTGTAGAGCAGGGTTTTTCCGTTGTCGCTGATGCGCAGCATCAGTTTGTTTTCCCCTTCGAGCTTGCGCAGGCTGCTGTGGCTCACGACGTTTCCGTTCTGCAAGTCGTCGCCAATTGCCGTCAGGAGCGTTTGAAAACTCTCGCGATTCTTTTGCTCCAGCGCCCGCGCGGAGAGCAGCAGAACGACCGCGAGCATCGCCGCGAGTATTCCGGCAATGGTCACGACATAGATCGTAATCAGATGTGCGCGCAGTTTTCGCTCTTCCAATTTAGCCTGCTCCTTAACCCGCTTACTCTTCCAGCGTCAGTTGAAATCCGACGCCGTGCACGGTTTTCAGGTGCGCGCGCGTGCCCGCCGCCTTCAGCCTGCGCCGCAGAAAATAGATGTAGTTGTCCACGTTGCCTTCCTCCACCTCCTCGTCTCCGCCCCAACCGCGATTGAGCAGTTCCGCGCGGGAGAGCACGCGATCCGGGTGCTCAAAAAAGAGCTCGAGCACCGCCGTTTCCTTTCGGGAGAGCGTTTGCTCCGCCTTCGCGCCGGAAAGTCGGCACTGCCGAACGTCCAGCTCCAGATCCGCAAAACGGAGGGTTTCTCCACCGCGCAGCACCGGCGGGCGGCGAATCAGCGCGCGAATGCGCGAAATCAGCTCCGGCATGGCAAAGGGTTTCACGAGATAGTCGTCCGCGCCCGCGTCCAGCCCGTCCGTTCGATCGTTGACGGCATCTAGTGCGGTCAGCATCAGCACGGGCGTGCCGTTGCCACTCGCGCGCATCTCGCGCAATATCGTGAGCCCGTCCTTGCCGGGCAGCATGCGATCCAGCACCACGGTGTTGTAGCCGCCGTTCTGGAGATAATACGCCGCGTCGCCGCCGTTTGGGCAAACGTCGCAGGCGTACCCCTCCTGCGTCAGACGCTGCTTCAGCGCGCGCACGAGATCCGCATCGTCCTCAATCAACAACAGGCGCATCCGTTTCCTCCGGTTCGTTCTGACATATAACAACCTAGCCCGATTGTAGCCCGTGATCGCGCGTCCGTCAATCCGGTTCAGACAAGGACAGTCTTCGCCTGCCCTCTTTTTTGGCATCGCATACCGCTCTTTACGTATTTCGTTTTACTTTGATTCAAACTTGGATGCAAATACGATGCGATGAAATAATCGGATGACATATGATTAAAATTGCATTCTAATACTTTATCCTGGTACTTTTCGCGCGCACCTTCATCGACGAAACGGTATTTGATCGAATCGTTGGGTACACATACCTTGTTTGAATCGAAGGATGAGATTGCGCCGGAACGCGCAAAGCGTCACCCACTCGGATGGCGCTCTAATTTCTTGCTTAAAATCTGGCAATAGTTATTGTTATTCGGCTACCATATTCGATTCATCCGCCTCGGACGGCAGATGGATCGTAAACCGGCTGCCCTTTCCTTGTGTTGACTGAAGCTCGATGCGCCCGCCGATTCGGCGCAGGTTTTCGGAGACGATGTACAGCCCAATCCCCTCGCCCTCCGCGTGGACGGAGTTCGCGCCCCGATAGTACGCATCGAAGACATGCGTTTGTTCCGAAAGCGGAATTCCAACGCCCGTGTCCTGCACAACAATGACCCGTTCGTCCCCTTTCGTCGCACAGGAGACCGAAACCGCCCCGCCCGCCGGGGTGAATTTGTAGGCGTTCGTCAGGAGATTATACGCCGCCTGACTGAGCTTGTAGTAGTCCGTTTGAACCATCATCTTCTGCGGACAGGCGACTTCCAACGCAATCGATTTGCGGTCGAACTGCGCTTTGAGCCCGGCGGTGATCTGCCGGATCAGCGCGCAGACGTCCACCGGCGCGAGGTTGACCGCGTCCAGTTCCTTTTCCGCGTCAATCAGCCCGCTCATGTTCGTGATGATCGAAGAGAGGTTCGAAATCTGTGCCTCGCAGGTGCCAACCTCTTCCGGGTTGAACTGGATTACCCCGTCGCGGAACCCTTCGAGATGCGTTTGTAAAATCGTCAGCGGCGTTCTCGTTTGATGCACGAGTTCGTCCACCAGCTTCTTGCGGCTCGTTTGCTTGAGCTTGAGGCGCGATTGCAGCGTTTCCAGACTCTGCTGGATGGTTCGAATCTCTTTTACATTGGATGGAACAAGGCGCACCTCATTGCCCAAATCCAGTTCGACCGCCTGCTGCGCGGTCAGCATCAGATCCCGGCTCATCTTCTTGCTGATGAAGTGCCCAATCAAAAACGTCAGCGCAAATACGACGCCAAACGACAGCACGCTGTAGCCAACGAGCGAGAGCATGAACCGCCGCGTGCCCAGCGAGTTGCCAATGGAACTATAGCGGTTGACCACGAGTTTGCCAAGCAGCACGCCGTCCTTCGAAACGTCGACAGAGTCGGTCTCGGCGGAAGCGGAGCCCATCACGCGGTTCATCACGGAGTTTCGCATCATGCCCATCATCGGATAGCCCGCGCCGCCGACATCCGCCAGAAGCGTCCCATCCGCGCTGTAGAGGCGAATCCGGTTGATCGGATCGCTCAGGTGCGACCCAAGCTGCATCTCCAGTTGGCGGCCGGTGTATTCCCCGCCGGAGAGCGCGTCCGTTGCAAACGCGGTGAGCTGATCGATGTGCGCGTTGTAGTTCTCCGTGGAATACTCGACAAAGTAGCGGTTGACGAGTGTGCTGAACACAAGGGAGTTGATCAAAACGGAAAGCGCCACGGAGAACACCAGCGCCAGCATCCATTGCCGTTTTACCGTCATCGTCTTGTCCCTCCCAACGCATAGCCCGCGCCATATTTCGTGATCAAAATTTCGGGATTGCGCGGATCGCGCTCAATCTTCTGGCGAATCTTCTTGACGTAGCTGTCGATGTTTCGATCCACGCCTTCGTAATCGTCCCCGTAGGCCTGCTCAATGATCTGCTCGCGCGAAAACACCTTGCCGGGATTGCGAAACAGCACATGCAACAGCTGGTACTCCGCCGTGGTCAGCTCAATCTCCTCGTCGCCGCGATAGAGTTTCCGGCTGCCGGTGTGCAGGGTCAAGTCCTCGTGGCGGTAGACGATCTCGTCCGTCTCGCGATAGACCCGCTGCAGCAGGCGGCGGATGCGCAGCATCAGCTCGCTCGCGCTAAACGGCTTGACGACATAATCGTCCACTCCGGCGCGAAATCCCTTTACGCGGTCCATTTCGCTTTGGCGCGCCGTGAGCATGATAACAGGGATCTCGGATACCTTCCTGATTTCATTCAGGACTTCAAATCCGTCGATCCCCGGCATCATGATATCCAGCAAAACGAGGTGGATGGTGCTGTTGTTGAACGCAGCCAACGCTTCAAATCCGTCGCAGGCGCTCGTCACGTCGTATCCCTCTTTGAGCAGATACTTCTCGACGATGCTTCGAATTTCCTGTTGGTCTTCGACAACCATCACCCGGTATTTCACCGTTCCACCTCGAATGCTCGTTTGTTGTTTTGGCGACTATTTGCCGAGCGTCTCTTTCATCTTGAGATACTCTTCGCTGGTCAGTTCGCCTTTGACGTAGCGCAGCTTCAGCGCTTCCTGCGCGTCGCCGGAAGAGCCCTTGCGCTTCTTCGTTGCGGCCAGCACGACGAGAATCACGACGGCGGCTACGACGGCTGCCGCAATTCCGGCCCAGCCCCAGGGGTTCGCAAATCCGAGCCCGCCGCAGAAGCGGCCGAAATCACCAAATCCTCTTACAAACATCATTGTACCATACCTCCTTATTCATTCACGATCTTCAGCATGTTTTTGTACTCTTCTTCCGTGATTTCCCCGTTCACGAACCGCTTTTTCAGCACTTCTTCGGGGTCTTCGGCGGATTTTGTGGCTTCACCGATGCGTTTGCCGGGTTTCACCAGCACAAAGTAGAGTACGAGACCAATGAGCAAAAGCCAAAGGAACATCATAATGGTTACCTGCCTTTCGAATCAATTCCAGCTGTAGCCGCGCATCATGCCGCGACCATAGTACCCGTCGTATTGGTCGGTTGTGTCGTTCCAGTCATAGCCGCGCATCATGCCGCGTCCGTAGTATCCGTCGTATTGGTCGAATGAGTCGTAGCGATCATAGTCGCCGTAGCAGCCGCCCATTGCGCCGTAGCCGTAGACGTATCCGTTTTCCGCGTGATACTGCGCCATGGCGTCCAACCGATCCTTCTCCAACTGCCCCTGCTCCGCGGTCAGCAGTCCATCCGCCACCAGCTTGTCGATCGATTCTTTGCGTAGATCGATCATCTGCTGGTACGACTCCGCAAGATCCGCCTGCTGTTCCGGCGTCAGCGTCTGCTGCGCGGCGGCAACGTCAGCCACGGCCCGCGCGGGCGAATTTGCGATGAGCGCATATGCGCCGACCGGCGCGAGCACGAAAAGCGCGATTGCGAGAATCAAGAGTGCCTTTCTCATGGGTTTCACCTCCTTGGGATGAATGTTTTCTATATCTGCATCATACCGACGGATTATGGTTGAATTATGATTGCGGTTTTGATTCTGCGCATTCGGCAGGAAATCGCAATTGCCCTCGTCGCACTTCGTTGAATTTCGAACCGGAATGGTGTAAGGTAATGCTTAGAGCAAACATCATATAAAGGCAGGACGCACCTTGAACGAGACCACCCGGAAATACGAATATCTTCTCTTCGACATCGACAATACCCTGATGGACTTCTCCGCGGGCGAGAAAATCGCCTTGTACCAGACGATGGTGGAGCTGGGCAGCCCCATCTCGGACGAGGAGCACCAGGCCTACCTCGCGATCAACGCGGGCGTTTGGGCAAAGTTTGAGCAAGGCCTGCTGGATAGCAAGACCGTACAGCGCCTGCGCTTTGAGCAGTTTCTGGAGTATCTACATCAGGACCCCGCGCGGGCGCAGGCCGTCAACGACCATTATGTGGAAAACCTCGGCAAGCAGGCCGTCGTCATGGACGGCGCGATGGACATGCTCCGGCGGGTCAAGGCGCACTACCGCCTCGCGGTCGTGACCAATGGGCTGCACCTCGTTCAGCGCGCGCGGCTGGAACGCTCCGGCTTTCTGCCGCTGCTCGACGGGGTGTTCATCTCGCAGGAGATGGGCGTTCAAAAGCCAAGCAAGGCATATTTCGACGCGGTGCTCTCCGCGTTTGGCGACGGCAATCCGAACAGGTACCTGATGATTGGCGACTCGCTCTCCGCGGACATTCAGGGTGGCATCAACGCGGGTATCGACACCTGCTGGTTCCGTCCGGCGGGCATGGAACCGCGCGAGGACGTGCCCCCCACGTATACGGTCGGCGGGTACGACGAACTGCTCGCATTGCTGCTGCCGTAACGATTCCCCCGTTCTCACCCCAAAGTGAATGATGCGTAGGAGGTTTCCCATGCGGCGGAAACTCGGTGTGCTGTTGTGTTGCTTGATCCTTCTTCTCGCGGTTCCATCGGTCGCAAAGGCGGATATGGGGCCAAAGTCATCTACTGAGATTACCTTTACCGGTCTCGAAGGAGAACGCTATTATGCCGTTTTTCTCGTGAAACCGCCTGTGCAGAAGGATTTTTTCTCGCCGCCGTTGCTTCGCGATTCCATGGACACTATATCCGCGGAAAACACGGAGGAGGCAGTGATACTTCAAAAGTTCGCCCAATATCCGGACGCGGACGGATATGTCGCTTTATTTTGGGTGGACGATTGCGCCAAAACACATCGGATTTATTTAACCCGATTCTCCGTCCCCGAGTTTAAAATACTGATTTACTTCCCCGAAACCGATCATTTTGTGGTGAGCGATCGAATCTATCAGTCATATTCGTTCAATAGTTCTTTCGCCGTACATGCCGAGCAAATCGGCCTAAGCCCCGATTCGCAGGGGGAGTTGGACCTAAAGCTTCAGAACACCTATCAATATGGACGTATGGTACTTGCCTTTCTTGTTCAAGTTGCAATTACGTTGTCAATTGAGATTGGTTTGGCCTTGGCATTCGACTTGAATAAAAAACAAGTACTCCGTTTCATCGTGTTAGTCAATCTCGTAACGCAGGTTTTGCTGAATGTCGTACTGTACTGGATCAACTATCAAGTCGGCCTTTTTTCGATGGCGGTCAGTTACTTTGGTCTGGAAATACTCGTTTTCCTGTTGGAAGCCGTACTCTACGCTATTTATTTCGGACGGCTGGAGGATGTGTTCATAGACGGGTGGAAACCATGGGTCTATTCCCTGGTCGCAAATGCGACGTCTTTTCTCGTCGGGCTACAGTTGTCCGCTTATCTCACTCTTTTGTAATGATGTTTTGCCGTTCGGATGAAAATCGCGACGGCGTGCAGTTTCTTCTTCCCTTTCTCCCCCGTTTGCGGTACGATTAGAAACAATATTTTTCACTGCGCGGGAGGAAACGAATATGGATCGGTTTGAACAGGTCACCATCGTCAAGCAGGCGAATGTGTATTACGACGGCAAGGTCACGAGCCGCACGGTGCTCTTTGCGGACGGCACGAAGAAGACGCTCGGTATCATTCTGCCCGGCGAGTATTCGTTTGGCACTGCAGACAAGGAGATTATGGAAATCCTTGGCGGTTCGCTCAACGTGCAGCTGCCCGGTGCCGCCGAGTGGGTCACGTTTTCCGCGGGGCAGTCGTTCAGCGTGCCCGCGAACAGCCGCTTCTCGGTTTCCACCGACGGCGTTTGCGACTATTGCTGCTCGTATGTGAAGGAGTAACACCCGACCGACATCGTGCACGGAGGGCGAAGAACATGCGAAACGTTGTGCTGTTTATTGCCATGAGCCTGGACGGCTACATCGCTGCGCCGGACGGAAGCGTCGCCTGGCTCGGCGGGCAGGACCCCGGCGGAAACGACTCCGGCAGTTACGACCGGTTCCTTTCGGGCGTGAGCGACATCGTCATGGGCTACACGACCTACCATCAGCTCAAGACGGAGCTTTGCCCGGACGCTTGGCCGTATCCGGAGCAGACGACCTATGTACTTACGCACCGCGCGCCGGAAGCGGCAAAGGGCGTCGTCTTTACCGGCGAGCCGGTGGAAGCGCTGCTCGCCCGCCTCAAGGCGCAGGAGGGCGGCGAAATCTGGATCTGCGGCGGCGCGTCCGTCGTGCACCAGTGCATGCGGCAAGGGTTGATTGACCGCTACCACATCAACATGATTCCGACGATCCTTGGGGACGGAATCCGGCTCTTCGGCGCGCAGGAACAGGAAATCCCGCTGCGGCTGCTCTCGACGGAGCATTACAACGGGATTGTCGATCTGGTGTATACGAAGCGGTAGCGGCGCGGTTCTGGCGCGGATTCGCGCGAGTGTGGTATAATAGACGGGAAAGCGAGTGATTGATTTATGAGAAAGAACATCGGCAAGTTGCCGCATTTGATCAAACGTGCGGAGGAGGAAACCTCCGGCGCGGAGTTGCCGCACCACGGCGAGAAGAAAGTTTCCCCAAATAACAGCGCCCTGCGCAATCCTTCGACTGCGGGGAAG
>CAZDXW010000027.1:0-36885 GCA_964509485.1 uncultured Christensenella sp. | reverse complement strand
GCAGCGCCAAGATGGGGCGTAACCGCGTGTTTCAGGCGATTCTTCCGCTGCGCGGTAAGATTCTGAACGTCGAAAAGACGCGTCTGGACAAGATTCTTGCCAACACCGAAATCAAGGCCATGATCACCGCCTTTGGCGCTGGCATGGACGACGATTTTGACGAGGCTAAGCTTCGCTATCACAAGATCATCTGCATGACGGATGCGGACGTGGACGGAAGCCACATTCGAATCCTGATGCTGACCTTCTTCTACCGGCATATGCGCCCGCTGATTGACAACGGCTACGTCTACATCGCTCAGCCGCCGCTGTATCAGATTAAGCGCGGCAACTACCTCAAGTATGTCTACTCGGATGAGGAGCTGGATGCAACACTCAACGAGATTGGCCGCGAGCCCAAGCCGACGATCCAGCGCTACAAAGGCCTCGGCGAGATGAACCCCGAGCAGCTCTGGGAAACGACCATGGATCCCGATCAGCGGATCATGCTCAAGGTAACGGTGGAGGACGCAATTGAGGCGGACGAGCTCTTTACCCTGCTCATGGGCGACAAGGTGGAACCGCGCCGCGAGTTCATTGAGCAAAACAGCAAACTCGTCGTCGACCTCGACGTGTAACGAGAGCAAGGACAGATAGAGAGTAAGAGTATGGAAGAAAAAGACAACAACACGTTGACGCCGGTACCAACGATCACAACGAACCGGATTGTACCGATTAAGCTCGAAAACGAGATGAAGAAGAGCTTCATTTCGTATGCGATGGCGGTTATTATTAACCGCGCGCTGCCGGACGTTCGGGATGGCTTAAAGCCCGTCCACCGCCGCATTCTCTATTCGATGGACGAACTGGGTCTGCAGCCGGACAAGCCGTTTCGAAAGAGCGCGCGTATCGTCGGCGACTGCCTGGGAAAATACCATCCGCATGGCGACTCCTCCGTCTACGACGCGATGGTACGCCTCGCGCAGGATTTCTCGACGCGCTATATGCTCGTGGAAGGCCACGGCAACTTTGGCAGCGTGGATGGCGACGGCGCGGCGGCCATGCGTTATACGGAAGCGCGTCTTTCGAAGATGGCAAGCGAAATGATGGCGGATATCGAGAAGGATACCGTCGACTTCATGCCAAACTTCGACGAAACGCTCATGCAGCCAAGCGTGCTGCCGAGCCGCTACCCGAATATTCTCGTCAACGGTTCCGGCGGCATCGCCGTCGGCATGGCGACGAACATCCCCCCGCACAACCTCGGCGAAACGATTGACGCGCTCTGCGCGCTGATCGACGACCCGGAGATTGACAGCGACGGGCTGATGCAGTATTTGCCCGGTCCGGATTTCCCGACCGGCGGCATCATCATGGGGCTTAGCGGCATCGCGAGCGCCTACCGCACGGGCCGCGGCCGCATTGTCGTTCGCGCGCGGGCGGAGATCGAGGCCTACGGCGCGGGCAAGAGCCGAATCATCATCACGGAGATTCCGTATCAGGTGAACAAAGCGCGCCTTGTTGAGCGCATTGCCGAGCTCGTCCACGAAAAGCGCGTGGAAGGCATCAGCGATCTGCGTGACGAAACCGACCGCACGGGTATGCGCATCGTCATTGAGCTCAAGAAGGACGTCAACGGCAGCGTCATTCTCAACCAGCTCTATAAGCACACCGACCTGCAAGCGACGTTCGGCGTGATCATGCTGATGCTCGTGGACGGCGAGCCGAAGGTGCTGCCGCTGCGGGACGTGCTCTACTACTATCTGGAGCACCAGAAAAACGTCGTCACCCGGCGCACGACCTACGACCTCAACCGCGCCAAGGAACGCCTCCACATTCTGGAAGGCCTCATCATCGCGCTGGACAACATCGACGAGATCGTAGACCTCATCAAAAAGAGCGCAAACCCCAACGAAGCACGGCAGAAGTTGATGGATCGCTTCGGGCTGTCCGAGCGGCAGGCGCAGGCAATTCTGGACATGCGCCTCCAGCGGTTGACCGGCCTTGAGCGCGACAAGATCATGGACGAAGACCGGATGCTGCGCGAACGGGTCACCTATTTACAGGGCATTCTGGACGACGAGGGCAAGCTCCTCGCCATCATCAAGGAAGAAGCGCTCGCGGTGAAGGATCGGCACAACGACAAGCGCCGCACCGAGATCACGCAGATGATTGACGACATCGACCTCGACGACGTGATTCAGGAAGAGGACATGGCCGTCACGATGACGCACTTCGGCTACATCAAGCGCCTCACGCCGGACACCTACCGCGCGCAGAATCGCGGCGGACGCGGCGTGATGGGTCAGGGTACGCACGAGGAGGATTTTGTCGAGCGTCTGTTCGTCACGAGTACACATACGCATATCCTGTTCTTTACGAACTTCGGGCGCGCGTTCCGCAAGAAGTGCTATACGATTCCGGAAGCGGGCCGTAACGCAAAGGGCATGCCAATCGTGAACCTGCTCCAGCTTGGCGAAGGCGAAAAGGTCACCGCGATGTTCCCCGTCGCGGGCGAGGGTACGGAAGGGTACCTCGTGATGGCAACGCGGGATGGCATCATCAAAAAAACGCCGCTGAGCGAACTGCAGAACATTCGCAAGGGCGGCCTGATTGTCCAGAGCCTCCGCGAAGGGGACGCGTTGATCGCCGTGGAATTCAGCATGGGCGACGACGAGTTCATCATTGCGAGCAAGAAGGGCAAGTGCGTCCGCTTTGCGGAAGAGGACGTCCGCCCGATGGGGCGCAACGCCATGGGCGTTCGCAGCATCAACCTTGCGGAGGACGACGCGGTTGTCGACATGGTCAAGGTGGTCAAGGGTGGAAACGTGCTGACCGTGACCGAGCTTGGCATGGGCAAGCGCACGCCGGAGGATCAGTATCCGCTGCATCACCGCGGCGGCAAGGGCGTGCTCGCCACGCAGCTGACCGAGAAGACGGGCGACCTCGCCTGCCTCAAGATGACCGCAGACGGTGAGGACGTCATGCTGATTCGCGACGACGGAACCATCATCCGCCTGCCGCTCGACCAGGTAAACGTGATTTCGCGTAACACGCAGGGCGTGCGCCTGATGCGCGTGGACGAAGGCACCCGCGTGGTCTCCGTGGAAATCGTTCCGCATTCGGACGAGGCGGAGGAAGTACCGCACGAGGCAACCGAACCGGAAGCGCCCGCTCCGCAGACCGAGGGATAACGAGACAAAGGGGATTCCGCTGTGAAACGGAATCCCCCTTTTGTTTTCTGCCAGTATCTTCGAACAACAGACCAGTTAACCATGATGGAAGAAGGAGAACAAATGAAAAGAGCAATCATCCTGTTCCCCAAGTTCGAAAACCAACAGGTCATCGAATCAATTCGAAATAAATATGATCCCCTTGCGGGTTTTATCGCGCCGCATCTGACGCTTGTGTTCCCGTTTGACAGTGATCTCTCCACCGACGAGTTGCGGTTGCACGTGGAGCAAGCGTTGGCAGGCGTAAAATCCTTTCGGGTGCGACTCAATGGCTTCTCCGGCGATTTTCGGGATGGATACCTGTTTTTAAATGTAAAAACCGGAAACGATGAGATCATTGAATTGCATGATCGGCTGTACACCGGTATACTGCAACAATTCCTGTTTCGCAGATTGCAGTATTGCCCGCATCTGACGGTTGGAAAAGTGGAACAACTGGACAATTTTGAACAGGCGCTGGAGGTGTTGGTCTCGATAGACGAGCAGTTCGAAGGCGTGATCGATCGAGTTTGCATTGACAACATAGACGCTGGCGATCAGTCCGTTTCGGAATGTTCGTTTCATCTGGAATAACTACTTTAGAACGAGAGCGGACGTCGTTATAAAACGACGTCCGTTTTGTTTATTCGAGTGATTTGATTGAACGCGTCATGTTGCGCTCTAAACGTTTGGTAGCTTACGCCAAATATCCCTTCAGCCTTGCATCCACATCTTGCATTAGCATACTAAGCGTTGCGTCCAGTTCCGCCTTCGTCTTTGCGCGCGCGCCGATGTAGAGTTTGAGCTTCGGCTCCGTGCCGCTGGGGCGAATGACAATCCAGCTCTCGTCCGCAAGCAGCCAGCGCAGGGTGTCATTCTTGGGCAGGGTTAGCGCGGTCTTGCTTCCGCTTCGGCTGATCCGTTCGCCGGAGAGATAGTCTTCGTATTCGTCCACCAGAATCGCCGCGAAGGCTTCCGGCGGGGCGTTGCGGAGTTTCTGCATGCAGCCCGCGATCTGCTCCATGCCCTCTTTGCCTTCCAGCGTGTAGCTTTTCACGCTCTCGCTGAAATAGCCGTAGGTTTCGTAGATTTCCTCCAGCGCGTCGGCCAGAGTCATGCCTCGTTCGCCGTAGGCAATACAGGCCTCCGCCGCGAGCATTGCGGAGGAAACCGCGTCCTTGTCCCGCGCGAGCCCGCCCGCAAGGAACCCGAAGCTCTCCTCAAAGCCGAAGAGAAACGTCTTCTCGCCGCTGGTTTGGTATTCGTCTACTTTTTCGCCGATGAACCGGAACCCGGTCATCACGTCCTCCACCGCAACGCCATAAGCCTTGCAAATCGCGTCCGCGAGGCGCGTGGAGACGATGGACTTAATCACCACGCCGTTCTTCGGCAGGCGCTGTTGCCGCTTCATGGAGGAGAGAATGTGCTCGAGCAGGATGCAGCCGATCTGGTTGCCGCTGAGCGTGTCCCATTTACCGTCCTTGGTTTGAACCGCTACGCCGAGCCGATCCGCGTCCGGGTCGGTGGCGAGGCAAACGCGCGCGCCCTTCTGTTCGGCGAGCGCAATCGCGAGGCGAAACGCGCCCGGGTCCTCCGGGTTCGGCGCGGACACGCTTGGGAACGTTCCGTCCGGCTTTGCCTGCTCCGGCACGATGGAGACGTTGGTAATGCCCACGCGCGAGAGCAGTTCGATCACCGGCACCGCGCCCGTGCCGTGCAGCGGGGTATAGACGATGGGCAGCGAACTTCCGCGGCGCTTGACCAGTTCGGGATCAAGTAAGAGGCCGATGGACGCCGCGTAATATGCCTCGTCCTCCTCCTTGCCGACGAGCACGATTTTGCCCTCGGCAACGGCTGCGTCGTAGTCGCAGAGGCGCGGCGAAAACATGGGAATCGACTGAATCTGCTCAAAGATTGCGCTCGCCTGCTCCGGCGCGGCCTGTCCGCCGTACGCCCAGTAGACTTTATAGCCATTGTACTGCTTCGGGTTATGCGACGCGGTGATCACCACGCCCGCCATGCAACGAAGGTGCTGCACCGCAAACGAAAGCTGGGGCACGGAATGCAGCGTTGTAAACAGATATACGCGAATGCCGTTTGCGGCGAGTACGCGCGCGGCTTCCTTGGCGAATTCGTCCGAGCGCAGACGTGAGTCGTAGGCAATGCAAACGCCGCGCTCACGCGCGCCGTCGCACTCCAGCAGGTAGTTCGCGAGGCCCTGCGTCGCCCGGCGAACGACGTACTCGTTCATGCGATTGGTGCCCGCGCCGAGAATGCCGCGCAGGCCCGCCGTGCCAAACTCCAGGTCGCGATAGAAGCGCTCCTCAATTTCGCGCGCGTCGTCGGCAATTGCGGTCAGTTCCGCGCGGGTCTTCTCGTCCAGAGACGGTTCGTTGCACCAGGATTCGTAGATGGATCGAAACTCCATTCGGGTTGTCCTTTCTGTGGTTCGATTGACAATATCGTAGGATTCAAATCGAAATCAGGATTGCTGGAGCGACTTGAGAAAATCTTCCACCGCCGTCCAGTATTCCGCGTTATTCTTTGTTTTCTCCATCAGGGCGCTGGAGCCGTGCACGCCGCTTGCCTCCGGAACAAAGAAGACACTACCCGTAGAGGAAATGTTATCCGCAATGCCACGCCAGTCCTTCGCTTCCGATCGCGCGGAGGTGATAAACACCGGCTGCGTAATTAGCTTTGCGTAGTCCGAAATGTGCTGGTCGTTGAACGAAAAATACTCGCCCGGAGAGAACGCCAGTACGGCTTGAATCTCTTGCGGGTGCTCCGCTGCGAGAATCAGCACCAGCGACGCGGAGTAGGAGCTGCCCCAGGCGAACAGTTGCTTGGGATGGAATTGTTCAATGAGGTAGTTCAGCGCCGCTTCCAGATCCGGATAGGCAGCCGTATAGCCAACGGGTAGTCCGGCGCTTTGCGCGGCTTTGTTGGTTTCGTTGGTTACGCCGTTGACACCGCGCCCGGAGCGCTGGTCAATGGCGAGGCAGTTGTAGCCCAACTTGTTGAGCTTGGGCGCGATCTCCTGATATTCGCCCCGGCTGTACCCGGCCTGATGGCACAGCAGGAGAAACGGAGCCGAGAGATCGTCCGTCAAATAGAGATCGCCCGTAACCGTTAAGCCATCGCTGGCTTGGAACGTTACGGTTTGAGCCGAACTTACTTTCGTATTCATCGCAAGCGAAATCCTCCATCCGGCGAGCACCGCAATCAGGAACAGGATACCGGCGATCAGCCAAATCCATTTCGTCTTCACCGTGGTTCCTCCTTTGGTGTTTTGTAGTTCCAGTTTTGCAGGTCAAACGGCAATGTGCCTGTATTGATTATACCCGCACCCGTGTTGCATGGCAAGGCGGGCTGTGCTATCATACCCCTATGGAACAGCGCGCACAATCCAAAAAACGCTATCTTTCCGCTAGCTATCTGACCAGCCGCGCGGTGTTCTATGGCACCCTTCTGTTTTTCATTGCACGCGTCTTTTTACTCTTTCAGCTCTTTGGGGACGCCTATCAACGCAAGCAACTCGATCAGGCTCCGCCGGACGGGTTTACGTTTCTCGGAATTGTCGGCTCGCTGCTCATCATTGGAGTCATCGGGCTGGCTTTTTTGTTGCTCGTTCAATACCGCCAGAAGAAAATCCGGCTGAAAAAGGGTAATTTTTACCTGCTGATGAACGTTTTGTTCATCCTTTGGGGCGCGATCAACGCCGTGAGCAATCTGGTCGATATGATCGTGTTTTTCGAGTTCGTCTATTTTCTCGATTTTGTCACCGCGATCACCGGCATCATCATTCCTTCCCTGTTGTTGCAGCTGACCGACCGCAAGCAGGGAATCCCGCAGGACACGGCGTTGTTTTCCTGCGCCGTCGCCTCAACCGCGCTGTCGACCATTGCGGCGCTGATTGTCGTGCTGTTTCTGCGCGGCGGGTACAAGGACACCCCGTTTGCGTTCGTTCGTGAGCTGATCTTCCGCGCGGGGATGATTTCCTTCAGCGTCGCGGGGCTTATGAAGGCGATTAAGATTCGCCGTGAGTTGCCGGAGATTGTGGACGCCGTCATCAAAGCAACGTCAAAGGCCAAACCGGAGCCGAAGGCCGCCGCGCCGAAGGCAAAAGCGAACCCCGGCGGAAAGATTGAGTGCCCTGACTGCGGAAAGAAGCTGGAACCCGGAACGCTCGTCTGCACCCGCTGCGGCTACGACCTCTCGACCCCGAGCCTGTTTGACGACGAAGAGGAAGAACCGCTCGAGCCGGATGCGCCCATGTACGACGGGCCGGAATATGAGACGGAGGAAGAACCCCCCGCCCCGACGCCGGAGCCGGAAGCACCACCGGTGCGCAACGACATCTGCGCCCGCTGCGGAAAACACAAACCGCCGTTTTTGTCCACCTGCCCGTATTGCGGCTATTTTCCGGGTGACCCGGCGGAAGAAGAGCAGCAACGTATGAAGGAGCCGCAGCCGAGCGCATCCCGACCGAGCGTATCCCGACCGTCGGAGCCCGCCGTGCCGGAAGCGAAGCAGGAGCGCCGCTGCGAGCACTGCGGAAAGCGCATTCCCGGCGGACTCGCGACCTGCCCATACTGCGGATTCCATCCCGCCGACGCGCGCCGCGCACCGGAACCGCCGAGGGACGCGGTGCCGGAGCGATTGTTTGATGACGAGCCGGAGGAGGAGATGATCTTCTGCCCGCGCTGCGACTACGAGGTGCCAAAGAGCACGCAGATCTGTCCGCATTGCGCGTATCCTTTCCCGGAGGAGCGGCAGACCGCGCGTATTCCGCGCCCGACCGGTCGCATTCCGCGCGTTGCCGATCCGCGGCATCTCAACGAGAAGAACAGCATCGATTGCCCGGAGTGCGGAAGGCGGTATTCTGCGGCAAGGAACGTCTGCCCCTATTGCGGGTATGACATCTACGGCGATTAACGACGGCACCGCTGAACTCCCAAAAACGACATAAAAAACCCACCGGCTGTTACCGGTGGGACGAGGCGGCGAAAGCCGCTTTTTTGTTTTTGATTTCGCTAGTTGGATGGCGTTATAACATCGGAACCTGAATTCCGGCAAGTGCTCCGCCCCAGAGCAGCGCGGCAAACACGACGGCCGAGGAAAGCGCGGTCAGCACCAGTTCGCGCAGGGAGACGTTCATGGTGCACCGAAGAAAGAGAAAATAATAAATCGCCTTCCAAACCAGCAGAAACAGGAACGCGGCTCCGATGAGAAACGCCGCTATTCCGCTGGGTACGCGCGCATTCGGCAGGAACTGCAACCCGCCGTAGAGCAAAACGCAGAGCGCATTTGGAACATAGCTGAAACCCCAAACGGAGAGCACCTGTCGAAAACGCAACCCGTTGCGAAAGGCGCGGGAGAGCGCCCAGAACAGCAGGCAAACAATCAGCCAGCTCAAGACCGATGCGCCAAACGCAAGGAGCATGCCGCCTGGATCGAGCGCGGGCTGTTCCGGCGCATGCCGAACCGCGGATATCACCGCCGGAATGCCCACCGAGCCGAGCAGAGCGGCAACTGTTACGACACCGACCGAAGCGGACAACTTGCCCGTTGTCTCCTCGCGAGAAAACACACGAAGCGGGGCGGCAATCGCCTGCCAAAGATAATTTGTCATGTTCCGCTCCTATCCGATCAAGGCGCTGATCAACGCCGGAAATCTGGACCCGAGGACGCCCCAAAGCGCGCCGGTCACCGTAAACGCCGCAATGCCCGCAGCCTGAATTGGTCGCGTAAAGAGGAACCGCTCTAGGACGGAGAATCCACGATCCATGCCGCTTGACCGCGAGAAGATCTGCGTCAGCATCGCTTCCTTTTGCCCCGCCGTAGATTCGACCGGAACGTCGGATTGCTGGAACAATTGCTGTAATTCTGTATCGTTCATGTGGGTAATCACACCTCCAATTTTGTATAGACCCGTTCGAACGCCGCCTTGGCTCTTTGCAGCAATCCGTCGATTGCCTTGGGCGTTCGCCGCATGGCGCGCGCAATCTGTGCAATGCTGTAGCCGTCCAGATAGCGCAAAATCAGCACATAACGGTACGGCTCCCGCAAAGATTGCAGCGCTCGCTGGACGTCGTTCTGCGTTTCGTGCGCGAGAACCTCGGTTTCCAGCGGAACATCCGCCGCGAGCTGCTCCAGCGCGTCGTCCGCGGGAAACTCGAAGGCTTCCCGCCGAATCGCTTTTCGGTAGCTTTCGTTGAGCTTGTTTCGCGCGATGGAACAAACCCAGGTTTGAAAGGAACTCTCCCCGCGAAACCGGTCGAAGGAAACCCATGCGGCGGTAAACGCATCCTGAACGATTTCCTCCGCCATGCGGCGGTCGCCCGCGCAGCGCGAAACGACAAACGCGTAGACGGAATCAAAGCTTTCCAGATAAAGCCTTGCGTAGGTCTCCTGTTGTTGGGACGCGTCGTTTGGCATTGCCGCGTTACTCCACGCGAAACGCCTGGCGGAAGAGCTCACCGCTCTCGTCGGAAAGCACAAACGTATAGTCGCCCGTTGTGGCCATTGCGCCATCCAGCGAGAACGAAAGCACGCCGTAGGGTTCCGTCTTCGTTTGCGCGGTCGAGGCGGCAAGCGGCTTTTCGTCTTTGAGCCAGCTTCCCGTAAACGCAGTACCCGCCGGGCACTCGACAAAGGAAACGGTTGCGACAAGCGGAACGCCGCTGGAAATGGGAACCGTATAGTCGACCTGAAACTGGTTGAACGCATTGGATACCACAAGAAAAACGGTTTCATCCGGCGCTTCCGCGGTGGCTTTGTACGCCGTCGAGTCCGCAATCGGCTGGCTGGAGAGGATCATGCCCGTAACAGGCCCGTCCCCCTTGTTGAGCAGCAGCAGGCCAAGCAGCACCGCGCTGACAACGAAAACAATCAGGGCAATCACGCCCGCTTTCTTGCTCATTCGTTTCTGTTCCATAAGAACTCCTTTTCTCTCAATCAATATAGAATCCATACCTTAGTCAACAGGAGCAACCGTTCGTTACTCTCCGTAATTCAGCTCGTCCTGCCGCTGAAAGGTGCTTACGCCTATCACTATACTACCGAACAGGTAAAGCGCAAACAACAGCAATCCGATCAAAACGGTCGATGAATCGGAGTACCCGTTCAACGAGTTGAGAATCAGCGCAGGCGAAATCAGATACACGCGCTCCAGAACGCTTTGGGGCAGATGGATGAATCCGTTGATGCCGTCGATTATCGCAACCATCAGCCGCGGCATCATCAGCACCCCAAGCAGGATGGAAACGATCAGGGAGGCCTTCGTTGAGCGCAGCGCGACGGAGAGCGCAAGCCCGATCTGGCTGAAGATCAACAGAAACACGGTAATTGGCCCGATATAGCGCAGCGCCTGCAATCCAAGCAGAAAGTCACCCGTATGCAATCCGTAAAACAGCATCATGGGCAGCGTGTAGAGAACGGCAAACGCGGCGGAGAAAAACAGGCTCGTGATTACCTTGCTGAGGTAAACCGTACGTTTCGAAACCCCGGAGGTTAAAATCAGATCCAGAAATTTCGACTCCCGCTCGGACGATACGCCGTCGTAATTGAGCGCGAGCGCCATGATCGACCCAAAGAAGTTAAACGAGAACACAATCGCCATATAGTGCATGGTTCCGGTCTTTACAACTTCCTTTACGCTTCCGGACGTGGCGATAAACCAGATCTGAAAGAGCAGCAGAAACCCAAGCAGCAGAAAGAAACGACGGTTCAGACAATTTCTCAAATCGCGCTTGACTAAAACAGCAATGCTTCGCATTTTAGGCTCCCTCCTGCACCAGCGCGTTGTAGAGCGATTCAATTCCCTGCCGCCGAACGCCGAACACGCGAACCTTCTGCGCATAGAGCGCTTCCAGCACGGCGGGTATCTCCTCGTGCTCCACCTGCGCCAGCAGCCGGTTTCCGCTCAGCCGGAACCGCTCGCCCTGTTCGCGATTCAGCCGCTTGGCGATCTCTTCGTCCACGCCGCCCGTTTCGATTTCGTAGGTCGTGCTGCAAGGGCCCTGATAGAGCAACTCGCCCTTGTCGATCACTGCAACCGTGTCGCAGAGGCTTTCCAGCTCCATCAAAACATGGGACGAGAGAAATACCGTCTTGCCGGCTCGATGCATCAGCTGCAGAATGGCGCGCACCTGTTGTACGCCGGTGGGGTCGAGTCCGGCGGTCGGCTCGTCCAGCACCAGAATCTCCGGGGAGCCGACCGTTGCGATGACCAGTTGCAGCTTTCGCTGCTGACCGGGGGACATGCTGTTGACTGGTTTCGACAGGTCAAGTTCCAACTGCGTTGCGAGGCGCTTGCTCTCGGTTGCGTCCCCGCGCCGGAGTTGGGCAAACAGGCGAATCGCCTCTTCTCCGTTCATACGGTCGCGAAAGCGAACGTTCTGCGGCAGAAAGCTGAGCCGCCCATCCAAATGGATGAATCCCTCGCTTGGCTGCATCAGCCCGCAGAGAATGCGGATAAAGGTTGTTTTTCCAGCACCGTTGCGGCCAATGAAGCCGTAGATCTGTCCTTTTGGAACGTCGAGGGACACATTCTTCAGCGCGCTGAAGTCTCCAAATCGTTTCACGACGCCGTGGACGCTAAACGCCAAATATTGGTTCATTTCATCATCTCCTTTGCATGGTTTGTTGCCGCAAAGGCGAAAATCCCCCGAAAAAAAGCAAATTCGATTTGAGAAAACAGCGATCTGCACTTTGCAGATAAAAAATACCCCATGCGTTGTTGCAGCATGGGGCATGCGGTGACTACATGAATCGGGTTGCCGATTAGTGCTTCGCGTAAAAATCGTATACCGCGTTGACGACGCGGTCAACCTGCGCGGCGGTGAGCCCGTAGAACATCGGCAGGCGGAGCAGCCGCTCGCTCTCTTTGGTGGTGTACACGTCCTCGCCGTCGAATCGCCCATATTTGAGCCCCGCGGGCGCGGAGTGCAGCGGAATATAGTGGAACACCGCGCCAACGTTCGCCGTTTCGCTCAAGAAGTGAATCAGTTCCGTGCGCTCGGTAATGTCCTTCGCCTTGAGGTAATACATGTGCGCGTTTTGCTCGCAGCCTTCGGGAACGACGGGGCGCTCGACGCGACCCGTTGCTTCGAGTTCGGCAAACGCGGCGTGGTATTGGTTCCAACTGCGCATCCGGTCGTCAAAGATGAGCTGCGCGTGCTCCAGCTGCGCGAGCAGATATGCCGCGTTCAGCTCGCTGGGTAAAAATGAGGAACCGATGTCCGTCCAGGTGTATTTATCCACCTGCCCGCGCAAAAAGCGTGAACGGTCGGTGCCTTTTTCGCGGACGATCTCTGCGCGCTCAATGAACCGGTCGTCTGAAAAGAGCAGCGCACCGCCTTCGCCCATGCTGTAGTTCTTGGTTTCGTGAAAGCTGAAGCAGCCCATCTCGCCCATGGAACCCAGTGCACGGCCTTTGTACGAACTCATCACGCCCTGCGCCGCATCCTCGACAACCAACAGGTTGTGTTGTTTCGCGATTTGCAGCATGGCGTCCATCTCGCAGGAAACACCCGCATAATGCATCGGCACAAGTACCTTTGTGCGCGGGGTGATTGCCCGCTCGATTAAACGCTCGTTGAGGTTCATGGTGTCCGGTCGGATGTCCACAAACACGACCTGCGCGCCGCGCAGCGCAAACGCGTTTGCCGTGGAAGAAAACGTGTAGGACGACATGATGACCTCGTCCCCCGGGCCGACGCCGGTCAGAATCGCGGCCATGTCCAGCGCAGAGGTGCCGCTCGTCGTCAGCAGCGAGCGCTTGACCCCGGTCATCTCCTCTATTTTTTTGTCGCAGGCTTTCGTCATGCAGCCGTCGCCGCAGATCTTTCGCGACTCGATTACCTGGGACAGATAGGTCTGTTCAAAGCCGATATACGGCGGAATGTTAAACGGTACTCGCTCCACGTTGCCACCTCGTCGTGTAAAATGAACCGCGCAGACGCAAAAACTGCTTTTGCCGCTTGCGGACGAAGGCATTATATCATGAACCGGGTTGTTTCGAATATGCCCGGCCGGAAAAAAGGCGAGAAAAAGGCGGTTCGTTCACGTTGGGTTAACACCAGTTTCACGAACATTTGTTGATTTATCGGCTGCGATGGATTATATTGTAATCAGTTATATTTTTACTCGGATAACGGGTATTTGGTATTTTCACAATCACACTGCTTGCACGAAATTCAACTTGGGAAGGAAAAAACCGTGGAGTCGAAGAAGATGGATCGCCGTGTGCGAAAAACCCGAATGCAGCTTCGCTCGGGGCTGACGCAGCTCATGCGTGAAAAACCGATTAAGGACATCACCGTCCGCGAACTGGCGCAGCTGGTTGACATCAACCGTTGCACGTTTTACTTACACTATCGCGATATTTACGACATGGTGGAGCAGGTCGAACGCGAAGTGTTTGAAGAGTTTGAAGCGCTCATTGAGGCACATCCGCCGAGCGAGCTGGGCGGCGGCACCCGCGCCATGCTGCTGGATCTCTATCGCTTCTTTCAGGAGAACGCCGACCTTTGCGCCGCGTTCCTTGGCGGAAACGGCGACATGTCGTTCTTTAACAAGCTCATTGGGCTTCTAAAGGACCGCGTGTTTGAGTTCTGGCTTGAGGAGCGCAAAAAGGACCCGGAACAGTTCGACTACTTCTTTTCCTACATCGCCTCCGGCTGCATCGGCATCATCCGCGAGTGGTTCAACCGCGACATGCGCGAAACACCAGCGCAGATGGCGGATCTGACGGAGCAGCTCATTCTCTGCGGCGTCGGCAGTGATCTGCCGAACAATTGATTGTTTTAGAAAAAAAGAGGACTTATGACCGAACATACCCCCTCCAAGCGGCCAATCTACTATTACGCCATCCTTGCGATGATCGTACTGCTGCTGCTCAACGCGCTGGTCTTTCCGGAGCTGATGCAGAATCAGGTCAAAGAGGTTGGCTACAACGAGTTTCTCACCATGGTGGACAAGGGCACGGTAAAGGACGTCTCGCGAGACGAAACCACGCAGACCATTACGTTTACCACGGAAGAAAACGGCAAAACGCTGTACTATAAAACCGGCATCTGGCCGGACGATACCCTGGCCTCCAAACTCAAAACCGCGGGCGTCGAGTTCACCGCAAGCATTCCAACACAGGCCTCGCCGCTGCTGACGTTTCTGATCAGCTGGATTTTGCCGATTCTGATCTTTGTTGGACTCGGCCGCGTGCTGATGAAGCGCGTGCAAAACGGCATGCCGGGCGGAATTGGCAACGCACTCTCGTTTGGCAAGGCAAACGCGAAGATCTACGTCGAGGCGCAGACGGGCAAGACGTTTGACGACGTCGCCGGACAGGACGAGGCCAAGGAAGCGCTGCTCGAAATCGTCGATTTTCTGCACAATCCGGATCGCTATGCCAACATCGGCGCAAAGCTGCCCAAGGGCGCGCTGCTCGTCGGCCCTCCGGGCACGGGCAAAACGCTGCTGGCAAAGGCCGTTGCGGGCGAGGCGAACGTTCCGTTCTTCAGCATCTCCGGCTCGGCGTTTGTCGAAATGTTCGTCGGCATGGGCGCGGCGAAGGTTCGTGATCTGTTTTCCCAGGCGGAGCAGAAAGCGCCCTGCATCGTGTTCATTGACGAAATCGACACCATCGGCAAAAAGCGGGACAACATGCTCGGCGGAAACGACGAACGCGAGCAGACGCTCAACCAGCTCTTGACCGAGATGGATGGGTTCGATGCGCGAAAAGGTGTCGTCATTCTCGCCGCGACGAACCGGCCGGACTCGCTCGACTCCGCCTTGCTGCGTCCCGGCCGTTTTGACCGGCGCATCCACGTGGAACTGCCGGATCTCAAGGGTCGGACGGATATTCTAAAGGTGCACGCGCGCGGCGTCAAGATGGCGGACAACGTCGATTTTGAGGCGATTGCCCGCGCAACGAGCGGCGCCTCCGGCGCGGACCTTGCGAACATCATCAACGAAGCGGCGCTGCGTGCCGTCCGCATGAAGCGGGACACGGTGGAGCAGGCGGACATGGAAGAGAGCGTTGAGGTCGTCATTGCCGGCTACGCGCGAAAGAACGCCGTCATTTCGCCCAAGGAAAAGCGGATTGTCGCGTACCATGAGATTGGCCACGCGCTGGTCGCCGCCAAGCAGACGGAGTCCGCACCCGTGCATAAGATCACCATCGTGCCGCGCACGAGCGGCGCGCTGGGGTACACGATGCAGGTGGACGAGAGCGAACACTACCTCATGACGAAGGAAGAGGCGGAGAACAAGATCGCGACGCTCACCGGCGGAAGAGCCGCGGAAGAGATCATCTTCGGCACCGTGACCACCGGCGCCAGCAACGACATTGAGCAGGCGACGCGAATTGCCAAGGCAATGGTCGTTCGTTACGGCATGAGCAACGCCTTTGGCATGGTCGCGCTCGAATGCCAGAACAATCCGTATCTTTCCAGCGAAGGCTCGCTGACGTGCTCGGCGGATACGGCCTCGCGCGTCGACGCGGAGATCATTGACATCGTGGAGAAAGCGCATCAGCGCGCGATTCAGATTCTGAAGCAAAACGAGAGCGCGCTGCATAAGCTCGCGGACTTTTTGCTCGAACGCGAAACGATCACCGGCGAGGAGTTTATGGATCTGCTCAAGCAGATTACGGCGGCACAACCGGCGTAGATGAACGTATAAGCATTGCAGTTCTTCATCCGGCAGGGGATACCCCTGCCGGTTTTAATTTTAAAAGATTGTGAAAATATTGTAGAAGCGCTTCTCTGCGCTTGAAAACAGGCCAAAACCGTTGTATTCTAAGTTAGCACTCATTTCTATCGAGTGCTAATAACAACCGCAAATCAAGACGGAGGCGCGAAACAAGAAATGGCAAAGAAACAATTCAAGGCGGAATCGCGGCGCATTCTCGACCTGATGATCGACTCCATTTATACGCATAAGGAAATCTTTCTGCGCGAGCTGATCAGCAACGCAAGCGACGCGATCGATAAACTCTATTTTCTCTCGCTGACCGACGACAAGGTCGGCAAAAGCCGGGACGACTTTGAAATCCGCCTTTCGGTGGACAAGGACAAGCGCCTTCTGACGATCACCGACAACGGCATCGGCATGACGAAGGACGAGCTGGACGAAAACCTCGGCACCATCGCCAAGAGCGGTACGCTCGCGTTCAAGAAGGATCACGATACCGGCGACGCGGTGGACATCATCGGTCAGTTTGGCGTCGGGTTTTATTCCTCCTTCATGGTGGCGGACGACGTCAAGGTGCTTTCCCGCGCCTATGGCAGCGAGGAAGCCTGGCTCTGGGAGAGCGAAGGCCGCGAAGGCTATACGCTCACCAAGGCGGAGAAGGCGGACGTCGGTACGATCATTACACTCGTCATCAAGCCGAACACCGAGGACGAAAACTACGACCGCTTCCTGAGCAGCCATACGCTCTCCTCGCTCGTGAAGCAGTATTCGGATTATATTCGCTACCCGATTCGGATGCTCACCGAGCACACGCGCCCGAAGAACGGCGATCCCGGCGACACGGAGACCGTCTCCGAGGACGAAACGTTCAACAGCATGATTCCGCTCTGGAAAAAAGCCAAGAGCGAAATCAAGCCGGAGGAGTACAACGAGTTCTACAAGAGCAAGTTCCACGATTACGACGACCCGCTTCTGACGATTCACTTCAGCGGCGAGGGCGTGGTCAGCTACGACGCGCTGCTTTATATTCCGAAGAACGCGCCGTACGACTTCTATGCCAAGGAGTTCCAGCGCGGTTTGCAGCTCTATTCGAGCGGTGTGCTCATCATGGACAAGTGCGCGGACCTGTTGCCGGACTACTTCGGCTTTGTCAGCGGTCTTGTGGACTCGAGCGATCTTTCGCTCAACATCTCCCGTGAGCTGTTGCAGCACGACCGCCAGCTCAAGACGATTGCCGTCACGCTGAAAAAGCGGATCAAGAGCGAACTCAAAAAGCTCATGGACACCGATCGCGAGAAGTATGAGGCGTTCTATTCGAGCTTCCGCCTGCCGATTAAATATGGCCTCTACAGCGACTACGGCATGAACAAGGACTTCCTCTCCGACCTCGTGCTCTTCCACAGCGCGGCGCAGAATAAGCTCGTCTCGCTGAAGGAATACGTGGACGCGATGAAGGAGGATCAGAAGCATATCTACTACGCCTCCGCCGAAACCGTGGAGCGCGCGATGAAGCTGCCGCAGACCGAGCGCGTTCGCGATCAGGGGTACGACATTCTCTGCATGACGGACGATGTGGACGAGTTCGCCGTCCGCATGCTCGGCACCTATCTGGAAAAGACGTTTAAGTCCGTCTCCGACGCGGATCTCAACCTCGTTTCGGACGAGGAGAAGCGCGCGCAGGAGCGCGCCGAAGAGGAGCACAAGGACATGCTATTCGCGCTGAAGGCCGCGCTCTCCGGCAAGGTCAAGGACGTTCGCCTGAGCGACCGGCTCAAGAGCTCGCCCGTGTGCTTAACGAGCGACGGCCCGCTGACGATTGAGATGGAGAAGGTGCTCGCGTCTATGCCGGTTTCGGACGGCAGCGTCAAGGCCGAGCGCGTGCTGGAGATCAACCCCGCGCATCCGGTGTTCGGCGTGCTCGCGGGACTTTCTGCGGATGACGCCCGCGTGACAAAATACGCAAACCTGCTCTACGATCAGGCGCTGCTGATCGAGGGACTGCCCATCGAAGATCCGGTTGCGTTCAGCAACGCAATCTGCGAGTTGATGGTTTAAATCAAAGATCCAGTTGCATTTTCCAATGCAATCTGAGAGTGAATAGTTTAAGGGGAAATCGACGGGGGCGCTGCCCTTGCCCCTTGCCCTGAAAAAATGCGGCGAGCCGACATCCTTCGGTTCGCCGCATTTTCTGGCACAAACGCTAGTATGCGCGATATTCCTTGCGTTCACCCGCTTAACCGGATAAAATAACTGTGTATGGCCATGATCGATGAAATACGGCGCGCAACGCACGCCGAAGCCTGCGCGAATCCGCGGCAACTCTCGCCGCTGGCACTCGCGCAGATTGGCGACACCGTTTGCGACCTCTATGCGCGCGTCTATCTCAACGACCAGTTTGCGCGTTCGCCGCACGAGCTGCACGTCGCCGCCAGCAAATACGTTTGCGCGGCGGGGCAGGCAGCGGCGTATCGCCGGATGGAACCGCACCTGAGTGAAGAAGAGCTTGCCCTGTTTAAACGCGGGCGCAACGCCCACAGCGGCACCATGCCCAAAAACGCCTCCGCCGCGGACTACCACACGGCGACGGGGCTCGAGGCATTGATCGGCTGGCTGTTTCTTTGCGGAAACGACGCACGACTGAACGAACTGATGGAATACTTCTTTTCGATTGGATCGTGAACAAAAGGCCATTTTGGAACACAACACTACTTTAATTTGAAATGAGGATACGATTCTATGCCGCAGAAACAGTACGGTTCCGACCGCGGCGGTCAAAACAAGGGCACCGGTAACACCACCGGTGGCGAAAAGAAAGGCGGCTACCCGAAGGCGGGCGGCTACCAGGGAAAGAAGCCTTACGGTCAGAAGACCGAGGGTGGCTATCAGGGCAAGAAGACCTACGGCGACAAGCCGCAGGGCGCAGGATATCAGGGTAAAAAGACCTACGGTGACAAACCGCAAGGCGCTGGCTATCAGGGCAAGCGCACCTATGGCGACAAGCCGCAGGGCGAAGGCTACCAAGGGAACCGCTCTTACGGCGATAAGCCGCAAGGCGAAGGCTACCAGGGAAACCGCTCCTACGGTGACAAACCGCAGGGTTCGGGTTATCAGGGTAAGCGTACCTATGGTGATAAGCCGCAAGGTTCGGGCTATCAGGGCAAGCGTACCTACGGCGATAAGTCGCAAGGCGAAGGTTACCAGGGGAACCGTTCCTACGGCGACAAGCCGCAGGGTTCGGGCTATCAGGGCAAGAAACCCTATGGCGATAAGCCACAGGGTGCGGGCTACCAGGGCAAGCGCACCTATGGCGATAAGCCGCAGGGTGAAGGTTATCAGGGCAACCGTTCCTACGGCGACAAGCCACAAGGTGCGGGCTACCAGGGCAAGCGCACCTATGGCGACAAGCCGCAGGGCGAAGGTTACCAAGGGAACCGCTCCTATGGCGACAAGCCGCAGGGCGCGGGCTATCAGGGCAAGAAACCCTATGGCGACAAGCCGCAGGGCGGATACCAGAAGCCCTATGGCAACAAGCCTTACGAAAAAAGAGCTCCCTACGAAGACCGCCGCGCGGAGGAAATGAAGCTGCGCGACCGTCTGCTCGAGGACGAGAACACCCCGCAGGAGCAGGATGAACTCCCGTTCCTGATCCTTGGGCGCAACGCCGTTAAGGAAGCGATCAAGAGCGAGCGCAGCATTGACCGCATCGAGGTCGTCGGCGACCCGGACGGATCGCTCCGCGAAATCCTCGGCCTCGCGCGGGAGCGCAAGCTCGTCATCCGCGAGGTGGACAAGCGTCACCTCGACGAAATCTGCCTGCCGTTCGGCCACG
Organism: uncultured Christensenella sp.; assembly: GCA_964509485.1. Taxonomy (GTDB): domain Bacteria; phylum Bacillota; class Clostridia; order Christensenellales; family CAG-138; genus UBA7703. Next base: position 17,169 of record CAZDXW010000027.1, on the reverse strand, counting down.
GCGGAAAACCCGGCAACCATCAGGGCATCGTGGCGTATGCCGCGGGCGTGGAATACTGCACCGTTGCGGACATCCTTGCCGTTGCGCGCGAAAAGAAGGAAGACCCGTTCGTGGTCGTGCTGGACGGCATTCTCGACCCGCACAACCTCGGCTCCATCATCCGCAGCGCGGAGTGCGCGGGCGCGCACGGCGTCGTGATCGGTAAGCGCCGCAGCGCTTCCGTCACTGCGGCGACGGTGAAGGCCAGCGCGGGCGCAACGGAGCACGTCAAGATTGCGCGCGTGGTCAACATTCCCGCCGCGATTGACGAGCTCAAGCGCGCAAAACTCTGGGTCGCAGGTGCGGACATGACCGGTCGTCCCATGGATCAGCAAGGGCTCAACGGCCCACTCGCGCTGGTCATTGGCGGCGAGGGCGACGGATTGAGCAAGCTCACGAAGGATAAGTGCGACTTTCTCGTCGCGATTCCGCAATACGGCAAGATTGGCTCGCTCAACGCGGGCGTTGCCGCGGGCGTGCTGATGTTCGAGAAGAAGCGGCAGGACAAGGCGGAATGAAGAATTACGACGCGCTTTCGGACGAGGAGCTGCTCGCGCAGCATCGCGCGGGAGACGCACGCGCCGAAGACGCGCTGTATGCCCGCTATAAGCAGATTGTCCGCAGCAAGGCGCGCACGTATTTTCTGATTGGCGCGGATCGCGAGGACATCATTCAGGAAGGCATGATCGGCCTGTACAAGGCGGTGCTGGACTATCAGTCCGACCGGCAGGCATCGTTTCGCTCCTTTGCGGAGCTCTGCATCACGCGGCAGATCATCAGCGCGATTAAGAGCGCAACGCGCAAAAAGCACATGCCGCTGAACACATACATCTCCTTCAACCGCTCCGTGTTCGACGGGGACAACGAGCGCCCGCTGATCGACGTTTTGACCAGCACGCGCATGACGGACCCGGAAGAGGTGCTCATCGGCCGCGAAAACTACGCGGCGGTTGCAGACAGCATTGAGCATTCGCTGAGCAAGCTCGAGCACAATGCGCTGGGGCTGTACCTCTATGGGTATTCCTATCAGCAGATTGCGGACGCGCTGCAGGTAACGACCAAGAGTGTGGACAACGCGATCCAGCGGGTCAAAAAGAAGCTCGAAGCAAGATTGCAGGAATTGCAGTAAACAAAAACAGGATGGCACGTGCCATCCTGTTTTTTGTTTCGTTCGATTTAGTCGATGTAATACAGCGGGTTATATGGAATACCGTCGATGATCAGCTCAAAATGGAACGGGGATTTCGACTCGTTTTCGCCCGCGGCGAGTACGCCGATGGCGTCGCCTAGAAACACGCGCTGATTCATCTCCACCTGTACGTCGCTCAGGTGCGACAGCCGCGAGACGAACCCGTTGCCGTGGTCAATGTCCACGACGAATCCATACGCCCCGCGCTCCCCGCAGTAAACCACGACGCCCTCACCGGGTGCGGTGATCTTCGTGCCCGCGCTGGCAACCATGTTCAGGCCATAGTTCATCTTGCCGTCGACAAAGCCAAAGTAGTTCGTCACCTGCCCGCGCATCGGGTAGGCGAGCTTGAGGTCGCCCTTGCTCTTGCCCTCCGGCCCTTCCAGCCGCGTCGGTGAGCCGGATGCCATTCCCTTTGCGTACGTGCCGACGCGAAGAATCGTTGCGCGCGCCTCGCGCAGCGTGTTTGTAACCGGTGCACTGGCGGAGAGCACCTGCCCCGCGCGATAGATCGTTTCCGTGGTTGTTTCGTTGAGCGCGCCCGCGCCCAGCTGCGTGATGATCCGTGCGCCTTTGGGCAGCGCCGGTTCGGACGTCTGCGTCACCTGCGGGCTGGTTTCCGCGCGATCGATCTTCAGCGTCGTAACCCGAACGGGTACGAGCGAACGATTTGCGTCGAGCATGGCGAGCGCCTCCGCCGTGGAAAGCGGCTTTGCATAGGGATCTGCCTGTGTAACGATCAACTCGCAATCAAACGCTGCGGAGAGGAACCGTTCGCCGTCCGGCGCGACCGCGAGACTCGAAAGATACTCCCAGAGCATCTGTTTGGCCGCGAATTCCGATTCGAGCGTAAAGAGCGGAACGCGATCCACGAGCAACGTCACCGTGTTTTGATAGGAAACGGGTTCGAGCGTCGGTTCCGGCGTTGTTTCCGTGGCGTCGATGGTCACGCGATCCGGCTGCACCTGCTCCACCAGAACCGGCCCGGTCTGTACGTCCGGCCGCATGGAACGAACCGCGCCAACGACGCCGAGCGCGAGCAGAACGCCCCCGGCGATCAACAGAAAAATGCGGTTGAGCCGTTTCTTATCCAACGACAGCGTCTGCTTCCTTTCGATAAGGCTGAGATAGAATCACAAGAAGGATCATTAGCTCATTTTCACATAAGGCGCGTAGCAGTATCCCTTGGTGCCGTTGTAGTCCACGTAGCACCAGCCGTTTGTGGTGGAGTACACCGTTACGGTGGAACCGCGATCCATCGTCAGCAGCACGCGCGAACCCGCGCTCGTCGAAGGCTGTGCGCGGAGGTTCAATCGCCCGGTGACAACGCCGGTGGATTGGGTGGTCTTGACCGTTTCCGTGAGCGTCACATACTTGGCAAACACATAGCCCGTTACGTCGGCGGACGGAATCTCAATTTGATACCAGCTGCCGGAGGAACCCAGCACCCGTACGCTGGTGTTTCGCGCAAAGGTACCGACGCTGTTAAAGCGCGTGCTGGTTCCCGCGCGAACGTTTACGCCGGAGGCGTTGATGTAACCCTTGCTGTAGGCGCTGCCGCCGGAGGCACTGCTGCCCGCGCCGGTCTGCGTGATCGAGACATATTTCGCGTAGACAAAGCCGTCCAGCCCGGTTGCGGAAACGCGGACGCGATACCACGAACCGACCTTTTCGTAGAGGCCGAGCTCGGTGTTCTTCATGAGCTTTCCGTAGCTCTTGGAGGCCGTGCTGGAGCCCGCGCGAATGTTGACGCCGTCCGCATTGATGGCGCCCGCCGCGGCATAGTCCGGCGCGAGCGTTGTGCTCGGCGTCGGCGCGGGCGTTGCGGTCGGCAGCGGGGTGGGCGTGCCGAACGAAACCGGCGTTGGCGTTGCGCCCTCCAACGTAGCAGTTGGCGAAGCAACCGCGGTGGGAACCGGCGTTGCCGGAGCCGTCGTCGGGGCGGCGGTGGCGGTGTTCTGCGCAACCTCCTGCGTCAGCGTCACGTAGTCTTTGCTCACGAAGCCGTCCTGACCCGTGGTCATGGCCTTCACCTTATACCAGCCGTTCACCATGCCGTAGATGCCAAGCTGCGTGTCGAGCGACAGCTGGCTGATGACGGAATAGCTCGTTGCCGGACCGGTGCGATAGTTCACCGCGCTGCCGGAGACCTTGCCCTGCGCAATCAGGCTGCTGCCGGTGAGCAGAATGTAGTCGTGCCGAATGTAGCCCGTGTTCCCGCTGGGTGCGGATACATAATACCATTCGCCCGTCATACCGAGCAGCGTGACCGGTGTATCCTTGGCGAGGGACTCCACAACGCTGGAGCTGGTCGAGGCCTTTGCGCGGAGGTTCACCGTGCCGCCCTGCACCGTTCCGGTGGAAGCGAAGGTGTCCGCGGTGGTCGGCTGCGTGGTGCCAACCGTCTCCGGGAAGACATAGGCCATGGTGCCAAGCGTCGCGCCGGGATAGTAGAACCCCAGAATCTCGCGATAGGTCTTGCCGAGGTTGGCCATCTGCTGCGCGCCGCGCTGGCTCATGCCGACGCCGTGACCATAGCGCGCGTGGTAGAGATACCAGCCGTCGGTCGTTGGCGCGGCGTAATAAATCTTGAGCGTTTTGGAGTTGTATAAGCCGGAGGCAATCATCTCATCAAACGTAAAGCTGATGCTCACCGGCGTGTACCGCACGGTCTCGATCTCCGGCGTGGGGCTCGGCGTCGGGTCAAACGACGGAGTCGGGCTCGGCGTCGGGTCGAACGTTGGCGTCGGGGACGGGGTCACCGAAGGCTCCGGCGTCGGGGAAGGGGTCATTCCCTCGGGCAGCGGCGTCGGCGTTGGGGACGGGGTCACGCCGTCCGGCAGCGGGGTTTCGGTCGGAGCCGGCTCAAACGTCGGCGTCGGGCTCGGCGTTGGCGCGAAGGTCGGCGTTGGGCTCGGCGTCGGGGCAAAGGTTGGCGTCGGGGTCGGAATCAGCGCCTCGTTCAAGTTGGATCGAACGGTCGCCGTCACGGTGATGGTCGTGTGGTTCAGGTCGCCCTTGTAGCCCGCCGTGCCGGTGGACTCGACGCTGTCAATCGATTGAATACCCGCAAAATAATGATTCTTCGGGACGATTCCGCGCCCTGCGACCGCCGCCATGAGCCGCGCGTCCAGAAACGCGAACGCGGCGGTGCCCATTTCTTTTTCGCTGTAGTCGCCGGGCAGGAAGATCTTTTCCATCGGCGTGGCCGGGTTTGCCATGTCGTAGGGGTCCGCGCCGGAGTTGTATGCGCCGTCGTAGATGGTCGAACTCCACCGGACGGAGGGAAGGATCATCCAGCCGCCGTTGCTCGCGGCATAGTAGCAGTAGAGCGGCATGTTGTTGTAATACAGCGCGTCGCTCATGGTGGAATCGACCGCGTTGATGACGTTTTGATAGCTCGAATCGTAGCCTTTGTAGACCTGGTCGTCCGCGGTGTCGCCAATGTCATAGGAACCGGTCGAACGAATCTTGAGCAGGGCATATCCCTTTGCCGCGAGAGCTTGCGCTTTGAGCGCCTCAAGCGGGAAGGTGTTGCTCATTTCGTACCCGACGACGCCGTAGAGATAATGCGAAAATGGGACCTTATTGATGACCGTCAACACGCTGTTGTAGGCGGAGACGGAGAAGTTGCCGAGGTAATTGCGCGTGCCCGCGGCGGTCTTGATCGTCAGATAGCCCGCATCCCGGCTGAGGTTGGTGCGCTCAATCGTAACGCCGCTGCCGGAATAGAGCTGACCTTCGGAGGAATGCGACACGGTGACGGTTGATCCGCTGCCGGAGATGGTCAGCGTTCCGTTCGTAAAGGTGCGCTGCGCCTGAACGAGCGTGTAGGAACCCTTGACGGGAATCGACAGCGACTGCGCCGATTCCGTAGAAAGCAGCACGCGAACGAACTGCACGCCGGAGTCCGCCGGAGCGGAGGACGTAGGAACAAGCAGCGCGAAAACGAGCAGCGCAAGCATGGCTGCGAGCATTCGCCGGGTGCGGGTCAAACGGATCATCGAAGGCCTCCCCCAAGTGTCACTTAAAACGATCGATGGAACACGGAATATTGTGTTGTTATTGTAACGGAGATTTCGCGGATTGTGTACGATTTCCCGGTAAATTCTTGGATTGTTCACCGAAACGATACAGCGCGGAAACACGCACGCCGCAGTGCGCGAAAAAGCGTCTAAATACTCTCGCAAACGGCGGCAAACGGATACTCGCTCAGCGCGGGCAAAGCCGCCTCGGCTTCCTCTTTTGAGCCGAACAGGCCGAATACCGCGCTGCCGCTGCCGGTCATGCTCGCGGCGCGCGCACCCGCCTGCAACAGCGCTTCTTTGACGCGGCCAATGTCCGGCACCAGCTCGACGGCAGGCTCCTCCAGCGCGTTGAACAGAAGCGGACTCAGCGCGTCGAGATCGCCCTGCGAAAGCGCGCGCATGCAGGCCGTTGTGTCCGGCATGGTGCGCGGCAGTTTCAGCAGCGAAAAGAGCTTTTTGGTGGATACGCCTTCGCGCGGTTTTGCGACGACGAGATGCAGCTTCATGCCGCGAATGGGCGTGAGCACCTCGCCGATTCCCTCCGCGCGCTGCGTGCCGCCGCGCATACAAAAAGGCACGTCCGCGCCAACGGACGCACCAATTTCGTAGAGCGTTTTTTCGTCGACCTCGCCATAGAGTTTTTGCAGGCCGTTGAGCGCCGCCGCCGCGTCCGCGCTGCCGCCGCCCAGACCCGCCTCTGCGGGAATGCGCTTGACGACGCGAATCTGTGCGCCCCGGCCGGTCAGCGCGCGGTAACGTTCCGCCGCGCGGCGGACGGTGTTGTCGTAGGGAAGCAGCATGCCTGTGCTGGTGACGACAATGTCGCTCGCGCGTTCAACCGTCACCGTATCGTACAGATCGATGGTCTGCATGATGGAGTCCAGCGCGTGGTACCCGTCCGTTCGTTTATAGAGCACGCCGAGCGTCAGATTGATCTTTGCGTAGGCGCGTTCAATGGTTCTGTCCATACCAAACAGTATACCAAATTCACGCGTTCAGCGCCAGAGCGCGAGGCAAGGGAAATACGGCGGCTTGTCGAAAAGCGGAGAACTTGTGCTATACTATTGGGTGTTGAATAAGGAGCATTACCGTATATGCTGTTTTCCCCTCTTTGCAGTGGTTCCTCCGGCAACGCCTCGTTTGTCGACGCGGGCGGCGTGCGTCTGTTGGTAGACGCGGGCGTTCCTGCCAGGCGCATGAAGGAACTGATGGACATGATCGACGTTGCGCCGGAAACGCTGAGCGCAATCCTGGTAACCCATGAGCATTCGGATCACGTGGCGGGTGTTGGCGTGCTTTCGCGCCGTTACGACCTGCCCGTGTTTGCCGCCGCGGAGTGCTGGCAGAACATGCCAAAGAGCATTGGCGAAATCGCGCCAAAGAATGTTCGTGTGTTCGAACCGGATCGCGATTTTTACCTCAAGCAGCTCTGCGTGCACCCCTTTACGACGCCGCACGACGCGGCGCACGCGGTCGGGTATACGTTTGTCCACGACGGAAAAAAGCTCTCAATCATGACCGACATCGGGCATGTGTCCAATACGATGCTGGATGCGGTGGCGTTCTCCGACCTGATTCTGCTGGAGGCAAACCACGACGTGGACATGCTCAAGGCGGGCAGCTACCCGTATCCGCTCAAGATGCGGATTCTCTCCTCGCGCGGGCACCTCTGCAACGAGGACGCGGGGCTCGTGCTGCAAAAGCTGCATGCGCGCGGAGTCAAGAACGCGATTCTGGGGCATCTCTCGCAAGAAAACAACACGCCGGAGCTCGCGCTCGTGACCGTGCAGTCCGTGCTGGAGAGCGCGGGGCTGCTGGAGAGCATGTTCGTCACCGTTGCGGATCGCTTTCAGCCCTGCGGGTTGTTTGAACTGTAAGAGAACTCTTCTTTCTCCAAAAGAAAGAAGCAAAGAATACAGTTAGTGAGTACTGTTTTGAAGATCAAGATTGTTTGTGTAGGAAAACTGAAGGACAGCTTCTTTCGGGACGCGATTGCGGAATACGCAAAGCGTCTTTCCCGGTTCTGCACGCTTGAAGTCTGCGAGGTTGTGGACGAGAAAGCGCCGGAGTCGCTTTCCCCCGCCGAGGAGGAGCAGGTCAAGGAGCGCGAAGGCGAGCGGCTGCTTGCAAAGCTGTTGCCCGGTGAATTCGTCGTTTGCCTTGCAATCGACGGAAAACGCTATTCCTCCGAGCAGTTCGCGGCGTTTTTGCAGAGCACCTTCGACCGCTCGGCGTCGACGATTTCGTTTGTCATCGGCGGCTCGCTGGGGCTGAGCCCCGCCGTGCTCAAACGCGCAGACAGCCGGCTCTCCGTCTCCGACATGACGCTGCCGCACGGGCTCTGCCGCGTGTTTCTACTGGAACAGGTCTACCGCGCGTTCAAGATCAACGCAGGCGAGCCGTATCATAAGTAGGTTCGAATTCAACACACATCGACGGGAGGGCAGAGCATGCAGGCAGCGAATCTCTATCGGCAGCTGGATCGCGATTTCGAAATCGACATTATCAACGACGACTGGAGCTTTCTGCCCCGAAACGAGTACATGTCCCCTTCGTTCTCTGCGCCGCACTATGCGGGCCTCGTGCTCGACAATGCGCAGCAGATCAACAAGGTTTATACCGCCGTGTTTCCGAACACCGCTCTTCTGGAGTGGATACTCTCCGGCGACGAAACGGACGTACTACTGTTTTGCCACCATGCGATGGGGTACGACGGCAATCTGGAAGGATTCCCGTTCTACGAGATTCCGCGCGATCTGCTCGAGCGAATGAAGGAGCAACGCATTGCGTTCTACATGCTCCATGCCGCGCTGGATCGAAACGGACCATATTCCACCTCGGTTTCGCTCGCGGGCGCGCTTGGACTACAGGTTGAGCGTTCCTTTTGCGAGTACGACGGGATTCAGGTCGGTGTGATCTGCAAAACGAATTACAGGACAAGCAGCGACTTGGCGGAGCATGTGCGCGCCGTGGTGGGGCACGAGGTAAAGCGTTACGCCTACGGGGAGGACGCGATTTCGGATGGTCTCGTCGCGGTTGCCGCCGGCGGCGGCAGCTATCCGTTTGTTGCGCGGGAGCTCGTTGCACTTGGCGTCAAACACTATATCACCGGCGTCACGCGCCCTATGCCCTCGTTTGAGCCGACGATGGAGTTTCACCAGATCATGCATGAGAACGGCATCAGCCTGATTGGTGCAACGCACGAGTCCACCGAACAATACGCCTGCCGCGCAATGGTGCGCTATTTCGAGGAGCGCGGCATTCCGGCGGAGTTTCTGGCCGGAGAACCTTGCCTGAATGATCTGTAAATAGACAGGGTTTGAACGGTGGAGCATATGGCTATGCCTCGAATTTCGTTATTCTTGTGAACAACCGTTCCGGACGTTTGACAAACGCTATATCGTCCGATATAGTGAGACTACAATTAAATAGCTGAGTCCTCCGCGTCGTGCGGGGGAGCGGGAGAACCAATTATTGGGGTGAATCCGGTGGGCGCCACCGGTAGGGCAGCTTTCAGCCCGAACCCGTCAGCTAATCTCGTAAGCGTAGAAAGCTGTTTTTTCGACGTGTGTTTTGCGACCGAAAAAGTAAAACGGTTTTAGATTGCGCTTGCGATTTCGCAGGCGCATGTTTTTTTGTACCCATGCGCCGCAGATGTTGCCAACCGTACCGTACGGGAAAGGAGAGGGCGTATGATCAAAGTAGCCGTTTGTGGTTTAGGGCGTACCGGCTTGGAGGTGATTCGAGCCATCCGCGACAGCGACCGTTTTTCCCTAACCGCCGCATTTTGCCGGCCGGGCAGCGAGAAGGCGGGGAAAGATGTGGGCACGCTGTTGCAAAGCGTACCAATCGGCATACTTGCGCAGGACATTACGCAGTCCGAGCAGGTGTTTAACGATACGGAAATCGACGTGGTCATCGACTTTTCCAATCCCGCGTCCGCAAAGCCACTGCTGCGCGCCTGCAAGAAGCGCCGGATTCCGATTGTGTTCTGCACGACGGGCTATACCGAGGCGGACCTGATCTGGATGTCCGACTTCGTTGCGCACAACAATCTCGGCGTGGTCTACGCGCCAAACGTGACGCTTGGCGTCAACGTGCTGCTCGCGGCGCTCAAAATTGTTGCCCGCGCGCTGCCGGAGTTTGACTATCTGATTACGGAGACGCACCACAACAAGAAGCTCGACATCCCCTCCGGCACGGCGAAGAAAATTGCGGGCACCATTCGAAAAGAACTGCCGAAGGATGCGGACATTCCGATTCACTCCGTTCGCGTGGGCGGCTACGTCGGCGTGCATACGGTTCTTCTCGCGAGCGACAACGAGCGCCTCTCGCTGACGCACGAGTCGTTCAACCGCAGCGCGTTTGCCAGCGGTGCGCTGCGCGCGGCAAAGTTCATTCTCGGCAAATCCGGCTGGTATGAAATGGAGGATGTGCTGGGCTTTGCGGACGCGCTGGAGCGCGCGGCGAGCGCGGTCTAGAGCACGCGAGCATAATCGGCTTTGGTGCGAATCTTGCCCGAAGAATTGACTTTTTTGAGTTCCCGGCGTATACTGAAACCACTTTCGGAAAGACCCGGGAAGCAGTAGCGCCCAAACGGAGCGCATCCACCCCCAGAGAGCCGCGCAGAGGCTGCGAGCGCGGCGATGGATGACGGCGCGAAGACCACCCGGCGACCGAACCAGCGGGTACCGCCCGATACAGCGGAAAAAGCGCGCGAAACCAATTCGCGAACACGGGTGGAACCACGGTAGCGTACCCTATCGTCCCGAGGCCGGAACACGGCTTCGGGGCGTATTTTATTTTTCGGCATTGCCGAGCGGAATTGCAGCAAATTAGGAGGAGAATCAACATGAAAATCACGTTTCCGGATGGGAACCAGCGCGAGTTTGCGGACGGCCTGACAGGCCTCGAAATCGCAAACGAAATCAGCCCGGGCCTTGCACGGGCAACGTTGTCGTGCTCCATAGACGGCGCGCACAGCGACGCCTTCCGCCCCATCACGGGCGACCATGCGCTCACGTTTTACACGTTTAAGGACGAGAATGGCCGCTGGGCATACCGCCACACGGCGAGCCACGTGCTCGCGCAGGCGGTCAAGCGCCTCTGGCCGGAGACCAAGCTCGCCATCGGCCCCGCGATTGAGAACGGGTTTTACTACGACTTCGACACGCCGGAGACCTTCTCGCCGGAAGACCTCGGCAAGATCGAAGCCGAAATGGCGAAGATCGAAAAGGAAGACCAACAGATTGAGCGCTTTGAGCTGCCGCGCGCGGAGGCAATCGCGTACATGGAAAAGCTCGGCGAACCGTATAAGGTTGAGCTCATTCGCGACCTGCCGGAGGATGCGGTCATCAGCTTCTACCGCCAGGGCGACTTTGTCGATCTCTGCGCGGGCCCGCACGTCAAGAGCACGGGCATCGTGAAAAACATCAAGCTGCTCAACGTCGCCGGTGCTTACTGGCGCGGCAGTGAGAAGAACAAGATGCTCCAGCGCATCTACGGCACGGCGTTTGAAAAGAAGGCCGATCTGGACGCGTACGTCACCGCGCTGGAAGAGGCGAAAAAGCGCGACCACAACAAGCTCGGCCGCGAGCTGGAGCTCTTTACCACCGTGGATATCATTGGTCAGGGTCTGCCGATTCTGCTGCCGAAGGGCGCGCGCGTGATCCAGCTGCTGCAGCGCTTCGTCGAGGACGAGGAGCAGAAGCGCGGCTACCTGCTCACCAAGACGCCGTTTATGGCCAAGCGTGAGCTGTATAAAATCTCCGGCCACTGGGATCACTACCGCGAGGGCATGTTTATCATGAGCGACTCGCCGGACGTGGAGGACGAAAACGCGGAGGTCTTCGCGCTGCGGCCCATGACCTGCCCGTTCCAGTTTATGGCGTACCTCAACCGCTCGCGTTCCTATCGCGACCTGCCGCTGCGCTACAACGAAACGAGCACGCTCTTCCGCAACGAGAGCTCCGGCGAGATGCACGGTCTGATTCGTCTTCGCCAGTTCACGATTTCGGAAGGCCACCTTGCCTGCCGTCCGGATCAGGTGGAAGAGGAGTTCAAGGGCTGCCTCGACCTCGCGAAGTACTTCATCGACATTCTCGGCTTTACGGACGACGTGAGCTACCGCTTCAGCAAGTGGGACGAGAACGACAAGGACAAGTACATTGGCGACAAAGAGGACTGGGAATGCACGCAGAACATGATGCGCGACATCCTCAACGACCTTCAGGTGCCGTTCCACGAAGCGGACGGCGAAGCCGCGTTCTACGGCCCGAAGCTGGACATTCAGATTCGCAACGTCTACGGCAAGGAAGATACGCTGGTTACGATTCAGATCGACTTCCAGCTCGCCGAGCGCTTTGGCATGCAGTATATGGACAGCGACGGGCAGAAGAAGTATCCGGTTGTCATCCATCGCACGTCGATTGGCTGCTACGAGCGTACGCTCGCGCTGCTGATTGAGAAATATGCGGGCGCACTGCCGACGTGGATGGCGCCGGTGCAGGTGAAGGTGCTGCCGATTACGGATCGCACGGCGGATGCTTCCGTCGAGATGCAGAAGTCGCTGGAGCAGTATGGCATTCGCGTCGAAACCGACCTGCGCAACGAAAAGATCGGCTTCAAGATTCGCGAGGCGCAGATGAACAAGATTCCGTATATGCTCGTCATTGGCGACAAGGAGATTGAGCAGGGGCTCGTGGCCGTTCGCTCCCGCAAGGACGGCGATCTCGGCACGATGACCCTTGCAGACTTCCGCGCAAAACTGCTGGACGAAATCGCAACGAAGGCGAAGGGCTAAGAAACACAAGAGACATAAAAAGAGGGCGCTTTCGCGCCCTCTTTGCTTGCGTAGCGTTACCTAGTCCGCCGTACACATCGACTCAAACGGAAACGGGAATTCCCGAATGGTGCGATTGACAAAATCAATCTCATAGCCGGTTCCGTCAAAGTGGAAAAAGCCGTTGCTTGGTTCCACCTTCAGGTAACACATCTGCTCGTCCGCCTCGTTGTTATGCGCAAAATACCACGGGCGAAACACCTCAATCAGTTTCTCGCGAATAGCGGCATTCTGCGGCTCCAGCGGGTGCCCCATGCACGTAGCTTTGCCCTGAAAATTGTGCATCGTTCTGCCATGCAGCGCAACATTGGGATTTTCGAGAATCTCCCGCATCTTTCGCGACGAGCGATACGTAACGATATAGAAGCACCCGTTTTCATAATAGGTATCGACAAAGCGGATCGACGGAACGTTGTCCGCCGCGGTTGCGAGTGCAAACTGATAGTCCCGCCCAAACACCTTGCTAAGAAGCTGTAGACCCTGTTCAAAATCAACCACGAAGATTGCTCCTATTTTTGATTTAATTGTATGCTATTTAACAGCTTGTTTCAACAACTCCACGCGGTCGAGTTTTTCCCAAGGCAGATCGAGGTCGAGCCGGCCGAAGTGGCCGTAGGCCGCCGTCTGCCGATAGATCGGCCTGCGCAAATCGAGCGATTCGATGATTGCCGCGGGGCGGAAGTCAAACACCCGCTCCACCGCGCGCTCAATCGCCTCGTCGTCGAGAACGCCCGTGCCGAACGTATCAATCGAAACGGACACCGGACGCGCAACGCCAATAGCGTACGCGAGTTGAATTTCGCACTTCTTCGCCAGCCCCGCTGCGACGACGTGCTTTGCCGCATACCGCGCGATGTACGCCGCGCTGCGGTCCACTTTCGTCGAGTCCTTACCGCTGAAGCAGCCGCCGCCGTGCCGCGCGTAGCCGCCGTAGGTATCGACAATAATCTTTCTGCCGGTCAGGCCGGAGTCCCCCGTCGGCCCGCCGATGACGAACCGCCCCGTCGGGTTGACGAAGATCTTCGTGTTCGCGTCCACAAGCCCCTTTGGCAGCACGGGACGGATCACCGCCTCCTCAATGTCGCGGCGAAGCGTCGCCATATCCACGTCGTTGTGCTGCGCGCTGATGACGACGGTGTCCACGCGGGCAGGCTTTCCGTCGAGGTACTCAATCGTCACCTGGCTCTTTCCGTCGGGGCGCAGATAGGGAATCTGTCCCTGCTTGCGCACGCTCGTGAGCTGCCGCGCGAGCGCGTGTCCGAGCGAGATGGGCAGTGGCATGAGCTCCGGCGTTTCGTCGCAGGCAAAGCCAAACATCATGCCCTGGTCGCCCGCGCCGGTGCCGAGGCGCTCGTCCGCCTCGCCGCTCTTCTGCTCCAGCGCGTGATCCACGCCGAGCGCGATGTCCGGGCTCTGTCCGTTGATCGCGGTGATGACCGCGAGGGTGTTTGCGTCGAACCCGAACTCCGGCTTGTTGTAGCCAATCTCGTTAGCCACGTTGCGAACGAGGTTCGGAATATCGACGTAGCAGTTTGTCGTGACCTCGCCCATCACGAGCACCATGCCCGTCGTTGCAGCGCACTCGCAGGCCACGCGCGAAAGCGGGTCCTGCGCGAGCATTGCGTCCAGCACCGCGTCGGAAATGCAGTCGCAGAGCTTATCCGGATGCCCTTCCGTGACGGATTCCGAGGTAAAGAGTCGTTTTGCCATAGGTAGAATTCCTCCGATGTTGAGATACAAAAAACCTCATCCGCAGATGAGGTTTCAAGAACACGATGGTTGATCGCTCATCTTTCAGCTTTCGCTGCCGGAATTGGCACCTTATTTGCTCTTCACAAACAGGTTGCCGGGCTTCACAGGGCCGTTCCCTCTGCCACTCTTGATAAGGCGGTATGCAGTTTTTTGTTCGATGGCTATTCTAGCACAACGAAGGACTTGCGTCAATCGCTGTTTTCAGCCGCTATTGCTTGTTTCCGTTGTTGTTGATCGGGTCGGTCTCGCTGGGCACGAGATTGCTGTAGCCAAACATCAGCCCGTCCGGCACGGCGCGCTGGTAGGAGATGTCGTCGCTCGCGCCAATGCGGTTGCCGGAGTGCGAGTTCAGCTGCTCACCCATAAAGATCAGGCCTGCGGAGAGCCCGCCGTCGAGGTTATACGCTTGCGAGCAGCCATATTCGGCAAACAGATCCGCAAACTCCCAAATCGTCATGCCGACGCTGTAGCTCTTCTGCCGCCCGTCGACCACAATCGCGAGGTAGTGCCCCGGTTCCAGATAGCCGATGCCCGCGCGCGGGTTGATCCGGCGAACGCGGTGGTACTTTGCGTCCTCATTGATCACGCCGTCCTTGATGAGCGTCGGTCCAAAGGAATAGCTGTTTTCTACGCCCTCTTCGAGCAGCGTCTGCCCGCGCATTTCCCACTTGGCGAAGATGCGCATGGACATGTCGGGGTAGATCGCGAGCGTATCCTCCGCGTTCTGATCCGAAAACAGCCGTCCGTCGCGAATCAGAATGCCCTTTTCGTCCTTCTCGCTGTTGATCAGGTTGTCGCCGGTGAGCCAGAGCACGGCCTTGGCGCGCCGCGCCATGATCCAGGGATAGATCGCGCCGCGTCCGGTGTGCCCCTCGGAGCCAAATGCGGGACGGAATTGCGTGATGTCCTTCATATGGATATCCGCTACAAAATAGGTCAGCGGCTTTCCCGCGTCGTTTGTCGTGCTGACGCGGTCAATGTCGATGCCTAGATCGTCCGAGCGGTAGGCCCAGTGCCCGTGCTCGCTGTCGACGACGACAACCTCCGGCGGGTCGCTTTCCTTGCGATAGAAGTTCTCTTCAAACGCGGCGACGGCGTCCGGCGTAGGTTCGGCGCTTGGTATCGGAGTTGCGGTTGGTTCCGCGCTCGCTTGTGCTGGAGCGGATTCCGGCGCGGCGGATGCAGCGGCGGATGCCGGATCGGGCGAAGGCTGCTTTTTGATGGACGCTCCGGCGAGCACCGCGCTCACGGCGAGTCCGACCGCCAGCGGAATCAGGCAAAGGCAGACCGCGTCGCCCTTGCTGCGGCGCGCCCGGATCGGGCGGTAGAGCAGCAGAAACATCGCAACGGTGAGCGCAAGACCGGCGCCCATACAGATGACGACGGGGCCAAACGATAAATTCAGGCTCATAAGCATGCCCGGCTCGGTGTTTCCGGCGTGTTTTCCGTTTCCGGAGGTAGCGGGTTCCGTCGCTGCCTGCGGCGCATCGGCTGCTTCGGGCGCGGCGGTCGCTTCCGGCGTCGGCGCGGGGCTTGGCGAAACCGGCGCATAAGCCAGCAACGACGAGGTGCTGATGTGCTCAAACAGATCGTTCTTCGCTTCGTCCTCGCCAACGGTCGTATAGGCGAGCGTATAGGCGCTCGTCGTGTCGATCGAAAGTCCGAATACACGCTGCGAAACGTGCAGATTGTAGGCGGTTTGCGCCACCTCGGCGGCGGTCTTTCCGGCATAGGCGTTCAGCGGCGTGTTCATATCCACAATGGTTGGGACGACGTCCGCAGTTGTGCCAAAGGTGTAAAACTTCTGTACGGACTCGCTTTCACGCACCGCGCGAATCACGCACTCGTTAGCAAACTGGTGCGAACCGACCGGGTCCTCGGCGGAGTGCGCAACGACGACCTTCGGGTTCAGCGCGGCGATCTCCGCTTTGAGGTACTTGATCACGTTCGTCTTGTTGAACTCTTCCGCTGCCATGGCGTAGGAGTCGTAATTGCTGCAGGAATAACCGCCAAAGATCGGGTATTCGAGGTACCCTTCCGAGGCGAGGCCCGATAGCGCTTCGTCCACGCGCGCGCGCTTGCCATAGTTCGAAAGGTAGAGAATTGCGGTCTTGATGCCGCGTTCTTTCGCATAGGTTGGCACCAGCGCACCGAACTGTTTGCTCTCGTCGCCCGGGCCAACTGCAAGAATCAGCAGATCGACGGAGGTTGGCGCGGGCAGCAGCGCCTGCGTGGCGGTACTGGTCGGCGAAATGGAGGAATAGGCGGTGACGTCGCCAATATCGCCCTCCGGCAGGTTGGAAACGGTGATGGACGCGCAGGACGGGTCAATCGAAATCACGCGGCGAACGAATCCATCCGTGATCGTCTCTTCCGAAATGGCGGTTCCGCCCGCGTTCAGCTGCGAAACCGTGTAGCTACCCGGAACGGTATACCAGTCCAGCACGAGCGTGCTGATTTCACCTTCCGGTGTGATGGTGAACGCGGCATTCGCCTTGAGGTGCACGCGCGAGGTAACCAGTCCGTCGTTGAGACGGTAGGTATACGACGCGGATTCCTCCGGCAGGGTAAACGAACAGCCAACCGGAACATCGGTTGGTTGCGAGGAGTCGGTGTTTTCCGCGTGCGCAACGGCGGGGGCGCTCAGCAGCGCGAGTCCGCAGATGAGCAACGCAAGTAGTCTTTTCATGCTTGATCCGTTCCTGTTTTTTGGCGAGTTCCGAATTCATTTGTGGTCATTCGGTTCGCTTCTGATTATCGTTCACGCCCGGTTGGGCGGGTTCGTCATTTCGCTTTGTGTTTGTTCCGGCGCTCTGGTTCTTCCAGCCCTTGTTCCTTCAAAATGCGACGATACTTCCTGTTTGTTTTGCGCATCCGCACCACAAGAAAAACCGTGCTGGGAACCACCGCAGCGAATAATACGACGGTAAATGCCGCCCACTTACTCAGGTACCAGGGTACTTGCGGTTCCGGCTGCGAAGTGGGAGTCGTCGTTGCGGTTGCCGTCGGTTCCGGCGTGGGCACTGTCGTTGGCTCCGGCGTCGGGGCAACGTAGTTGGACAGCCGCGCGGGGTCTACATGCTCAAAGAAGTCTTCCTTCGCCTCGTCTGCACCGACCGTGGAATACGCAAGCCCGAACACCGCGGAGTTAAAGTCCCCCTCGTCGTAGACGGTCTGGTGAAACTCCTGCTGGGACACGTGCATGTCGTAGGCTTCGTTCGCCAGATCAATCGCGGTCTTTCCGCCAAACGCGGCGAGCGGAACACGCCAGTCCATGGTTCGCGTCTGCTCGGCGTACAGATGCAGATAGAGCTTCTGCG
>CAZDXW010000026.1:33699-37418 GCA_964509485.1 uncultured Christensenella sp. | reverse complement strand
CCGTCCGCCATGAACAGCACGCGGCTGGAGACCTGACGGGCAAAGCTCATTTCGTGGGTCACGAGGATCATCGTCCGCCCGATGTCGGCAAGCCGGCGAATCGTCGCGAGCACCTCGGCGGAGAGCTCGGGATCGAGCGCGCTGGTCGGCTCGTCGAAGCAGAGAATCTCTGGATTCAACGCGAGTGCGCGGGCAATTGCCACGCGCTGCTGCTGACCGCCGGAGAGCTGATAGGGGTAGAGCGCGGCTTTGTCGCTCAAGCCCACCTCGGCAAGCAGCGCATCCGCGCGCGCATCGATTTCCGCGAGAATCGCTTTCTTGTTTGCGCGGTAGTCCGGACGTTCCTTTGCGTGCAGCTCCATGGCGAGCGTGACGTTGCGCTTGGCGGTGTACTGCGGAAACAGATGGAACGACTGAAACACGAGACCAAAGTGCAGCCGCTTGTGCCGCAGGTTCCGCTCCAGCTTGGTTGCGGGGTCGTTTGCGTCAAAGAGCGTTTCGCCGTTGACCAGAATACGCCCGGCGTCCGGCTGCTCCAGAAAGTTCAGGCAGCGCAGCAGCGTCGTTTTTCCGCTGCCGGACGAGCCGATGATGGACACGACCTCTCCCTGCGTCAGCGAAAAGCCGATGTTGTTGAGCACTTCTGCGGAGCCAAACCGCTTGGCCAGATTTTCAACTTCCAATATATGTTGCATTTGCTTACACCTTAATATAATCGAGCCGCTTCTCAAGGCGGTTGAAGAGAATCGTCAACAGCCCGCAGAAGAGCAGATAGAACGCGCCGGAGTAGAACAGCGGCCAGAGGAGCGCCTGCGTCTTGATGAACGTGGAGGCCTCCATAATCAGCTCGCGAACGGCAATGATGCGCGCCAGCGAGGTATCCTTGACCAGCGTGATGATTTCGTTGCTCATGGGCGGAATGATCCGCTTGATCACCTGCAGCAGCGTGATGCGAGTAAAGATCTGACCCTTGCGCAGGCCGAGCACCTGCCCCGCTTCATACTGCCCCTTGGGGATACTCTCGATGCCGCCGCGGTAGATTTCTGAAAAATAGGCGGCGTAGTTGATCACAAACGCGACGACAACCGCGCTCAGCCGCGGCAGCGAGCTCGGCATGCCCATGAGGTCCGGCCCGTAGAACACAATGATCACCTGCAGCATTAGCGGCGTTCCGCGAATGACCCAGACGAACCCGCGGGAAAGCCAGCGGAGGGGCTTGAAGCGGCTCATGGAGCACAACGCGATGGGCAGTCCCAGCGGAATCGCGAGGAGCAGCGTGATCGCAAAGATTAGAAACGTGGTGCCGAAGCCCTCGAGGAGCTTGAGCGAAACGGAGATAAAAGTCGTCATGCGGCAATTCCTTTATAAACGACGATTGCGGGAGAGTGCGCCTCCCCCGCAATCCATTGTATCTTATTTGTTCTTCCGAAGGAAAGGGTCTATTGCGATTTCTTATTCAATCAATAGATCCTATTTGTTCTTCTGAAGGAAAGGGTCTATTGCGATTTCTTATTTGATCAGCAGACCAGCCAGATCGTATTTCGCCGCGAGGGTATCAAACGTGCCGTCCGTGCTGAACGCAGCGATGATCTCGTTGAACTTTTCGGTGGCGGTGCTGCCAACGCGGAAGCCGATTGCGTACTCTTCGCCCGGCATTTCGATCGGCAGAATCGTTAGGTCGCTGTAGTCCGTGCCTTCGCCGGTCATGGCGTTGGCCATGGTCAGGTCGATGACGGCTGCGGCTGCTTTGCCGGTCTTGACTTCGAGCAGTGCGTCGCTCTGCGCCTGCACTTCGACGAAGTCCGCGTCCGCCATGTTGGCGGCGATGGCGGCGGCGCCCGCGCTGCCCGCTTCGGCAACGACGGTCAGACCCGCGAAGCTGGCGGCGTCGGCATAATTCGCCGCGTCACTCGCCAGAACGACGACAACCTGCTGGTTCTTGAGGTAGGAGGTCGAGAAGTCCATGTTGGCTTTGCGATCTTCGGTCACGGTGAGGCCGTTCCAGATGCAGTCGATCTTCTTGCTGGAGAGCTCCAGTTCTTTGGTGTCCCAGTCGATGACGACGAACTCCGGCGTGAGGCCGAGTTTGGCGCAGGCTACTTCGGCAAATTCCGTGTCAAAGCCGATGAGCTTGCCGCTCGCATCGTAGTAGTTCATGGGTTCGTACTCGGTGATGCCGATCACGAGTTTGCCGTTGGACTGAATGTAGCTCCAGTCGTCGTCCGCGGCGGGGGCTTCGGTTGCATCCGCGGCAGGGGCCTCGGTTGCCTCGGCGGCGGGGGCTTCGGTTGCTTCGGCGACGGTGGCCGCGGGCGCGGCGCAGGCGACGCAGAGAACAAGCATCAGGGCGGAAAGGATCAGGGCGATCAATTTCTTCATTGGGGTATTCCTCCTCTTGGAGCGAGCGCGTGAATGGTTGCGCCGGCTCGAATTTGTTTTACTTTCGTTCAACGTTTAGCACTATACCACTTTAGCATGATAAAGTGCAAGAGTTTTTCATACATTTTGAATAATATATTATTCGTTCCGTATTCCCAAATTGGCTTATTTACAAAACAATTACAAAAAACTGAATTTACGCAACAGAATTGTTTGTTTGTGAAGAATAAAACGAAAAAATGACGAATCCGAAAAGTTTCACGAAAGTTCATCGACGCGTGCAAAAGCGTGTGCTATACTTTGCGCGTTACGAAGGAGGGATATCCATGAAGAAATTTATCGCGGGCATGCTTGCCGTCGCGGTTAGCTTTTCACTTTTTTTACCGGCGGCACTTGCCGTGGACTCCGGTGAAGAGCGCGTTACCATGGGCGCGGATCTGACAGATCGGCAGCGCGAGGCGGTGTATCAGGACTTTGGCATCGAAGAGGGTGCGGTCAAGGAGCTCACCGTGACCAACGACGAGGAGCGCAGCTATCTCGAAGGGCTCGTACCCGACGGAAAGATTGGCAGCGTCGCGCTTTCGTGCATCTACATCAAGACGCTCGATGAGGGCTCCGGGCTGAGCATCGAACTGCACAACATCAACTATTGCACCGAGGATATGTACATCAACGCCCTGACCACGGCGGGCATTTCGGATGCATCCGTGATCGTGAGCGCACCGTTCCCAGTCTCCGGCACGGGCGCGCTGACCGGCGCGTATAAGGCGTATGAGGATATTACCGGCAAGTCGCTTTCGAATCTCGCCAAAGCGGCGGGTGCGGAAGAACTGGTGATTACCGGAGAACTCGCGGAATACATCGGCA
Source organism: uncultured Christensenella sp. (assembly GCA_964509485.1). Lineage (GTDB taxonomy): Bacteria > Bacillota > Clostridia > Christensenellales > CAG-138 > UBA7703. The sequence goes on along the minus strand of CAZDXW010000026.1, from coordinate 34,172 downwards.
GCGAAGACGCAACGCAGATGATCAACGAGCTCAAGAGCATGCTCGACAAAACGCAGAGCATGACGGACGACGAGGTTCGCGTGGAGATTCAGAAACTCGCGGACATGTACAACGTGGCGCTGACCAGCGCGCAGCTGGAGCAGGTGCTCTCGCTTGTTCGCAAGCTGGAAGGGCTGGACGCGGATCAGCTGCAAAAGCAGCTCGTCGGCATTGCCAAGGCCGCCGAGACGGCGAACAAGGCAAACGAGGTCGCGAGCGTGGTCTATGAGGACGTCAAGGGATTCTTCGCGTCCGTCGGAAACTTCTTTAGCGGCGTATTTGGCGGCAAGACCGAGTAACAGGTTTTTAGAAACAAAAAAAGGGCATCGCACTGCGATGCCCTTTTTGTAAATAAGAATCTTTTCTATTATATCTATTTTCGTTCCGTTTTATAATGGATTCAGTTCTCTAGATAAAGGCATTCTGCCAAGAAA
>CAZDXW010000026.1:13060-33599 GCA_964509485.1 uncultured Christensenella sp. | reverse complement strand
TCGTTCCGTTTTATAATGGATTCAGTTCTCTAGATAAAGGCATTCTGCCAAGAAAAAAAGAAAACTTTCTACTACATTTTGTGGCAGGTGACAAAGTGTTTCTGAACAATAAAACAGTTGTTTTGACTTGATATTTTGGGTGGTGACAAAGTGTTTACAATATCACTACAAAATTGTTCGTTTCAAATGCTATAATAGTGCAGAATATGGAAACTCCAGCAGCGCGGATTCGCGTCTGCGCACGGGAGGAGAACTCGCATGGACAACTATAACAATCGAAATTATCCGGGATCCGGAAGGGGCGACGATTCCGCCAATCGCGGACAGAGCGGCGCAGGACGCGGCTATTCGCCGACCGGCAGAGAACCGGATTCCGAACGGCGATCTTCTTCGAATGAGAGAAGCGCCAATAGCGCAGATCGCGGGTATCCCTCGCAGAGCAGAAGCGCCTCCGGCGCAGATCGCGGCTACCCGTCGCAGAATAGAAGCGCCTCCGGCGCGGATCACAGTTACCCGTCGCAGAGCAGAAGCGCTTCCGGTGCGGATCGCAGCTATCCTTCCGCCAACCGGACGGACTATGGCACGAGCCGCTCCAATTCCGGCAGCAGTTCCAGCGCGCCGCGTTCCGGCGGCAGCTACCCGGCCTCCTCAAGGAGCGCATCCGGCTCCAGCCGCAGCTCCGGCGGAAGCGGTTATGGCGGTTCCTCCGGCTATACCGGCGGGCCGCGCAAAAAGAAAAAAAAGCGGAAATACAAGCTCCGCATTCAGCCGCGATTCTTCTTTATGATTGCGGTTGTCATCATCGTTTTGATCCTGATCGCGGTTGTGGTGCGAGCCATGACCTATACCGAAAAACCGGCGACGGTGGAGAGCACCGAGAAGCCGGCAGGATTTTTGCAGGAGCTGTTTAAGACCCCAACGCCGTCCCCGACGCCGTCCCCAACTCCTACTCCTACGCCTTCGCCAACGCCGCCGTATGAGATTCCCCACGCGGTGGACGGCACATTGCCGAGCGTTTATGGCCTGACCACGGCGGTGGAGGAAAACGGCACGAGCGTGGACACCTACCAGCGCGAGGACCCGATTGAGTTTCTTCCGGACGAGCCGTATACCACCGCAGAGGGCATCATCACCTTCCGCGGAAACAACTACCGCGACAGCGCGTCCTACGGCACGGCGAACATCACCGCGCGCAAGCTCACCGGCGTATGGTCGGTGGAGACGGGCGAACTACCGCGCAGCGACATCCCGACCGTGAGCGATCGCACCTGGACCGGCAGCGGTTGGGTCGGCCAGCCGTTGATCGTGAAATGGCCGGACAACGTCAAGCAAATGATGAACATGTACGATTGGGCCAAGCAGAAGCAAGGTCTGGTCGAGGTGATCCTCGCGACGATGGACGGCAACGTCTACTTCCTCGACCTGGATTCGGGCGAACCCACGCGCGACAAGCTCAACATCGGCATGCCGTTTAAGGGCGCCGGTTCGCTGGACCCGCGCGGCTATCCGATTCTGTACCTCGGTTCGGGGGACATGTACTCGTCGGACGACATGAAGTCCCGCGCAATGGCGTATTCGCTGATTGACTTCACGCGGCTCTATGAGTTCGGCAAGCAGAACGACGAGTTCGCCCTGCGCGACTGGCACGCCTACGACAGCGCGCCGCTCGTGGACGCTGAGACGGATACGCTGATTTACCCCGGCGAGAACGGAATCCTCTATACGATTAAACTCAACACGGTGTTCGACGAGGCGGCCGGTACGATCACGATGAACCCGAGTGACGTGGTCAAAATGCGCTATACCGGCGAGCGTTCGACATACCCGGGCAGCGAGAACATCCCGAGCAACAAATACTGGCTCGGCTACGAAACCAGCATTGCGACGCTCGGCGAGTTCGGCTATCTGGGCACGAACGATGGATTTTTACAGTGCATCAACCTCAACACGATGTCCCTCGTCTGGGCGCAGGATACGCAGGACGACACGAACGGATCGCCCGTTCTCGAACCGGATTTCGCGAACAACACCGCGTATATCTACATTGGTTCGTCGCTGCATTTTACCGCGGATGAGGAGGAGAAGGGCGCGGTGTCCTTCTACAAGATCAACGCGGTCACGGGCGAAGTCGTCTGGAAGCACTCGGAGAATGTCAACACCAAGAACAAGGTCTCTGGCGGCATTCAGGCCACGGCGCTGCTGGGGCAGCAGAGCATTTCCGACCTCGTGATCATTCCGTTTGCGCGAACGCCAAACGAAGACGACGGCGTTCTGCTCGCGCTGGATAAGGCGACGGGCGAAGTTCGCTGGACGTTTGCGATGGAGAAATACACATGGAGTTCGCCGATTGCGGTCTACGACGCGAGCGGAAACGCGTATATCGTCGTGTTGGAAGGCAGCGACACGGGCTCGAAGGTATTCCTGCTCGACGGAAAGACAGGAACGCTCTTAAGCACCTTTGACGCGGAGAAGAACATGGAGGCCAGCCCCGCCGCGTATGGCAACATGGTTGTCTTTGGTACGCGCGGCATGAAGATCTGGGGCGTTCGGATTGACTGATTCGAAACGCGGACAAAACCGGCTCCTATGAGCCGAAGTAAACACTGAGCAAATGAGTAAAGGAGGGAGAACCATGGCAAAACGAAAAAAGAGAAAACGAATCCGGATGCAGCCGCGATTCTTTCTCATTATGGTTGCGGCGCTCGGCGCGGTGATCATCGTCCTTCTTTTGGTCAAAAAAGTACAGTCCGACAGCAAGGAACTGCTGGCTGCGACGCCGGTTCCAACCGCGACGCTCGCGCCGACGGCGACGCCAAAACCAGCGCTGCCGGAGGATATTACGGTAACGCGCGCGGACAGCGCAAATCCCGGATCGTTCGGGTTCACAGGTTCTATCAAGGTGAACGGCAAGGACACTTCCAGCTTTAATCGGTCGGATGCAATCAGTTTTGGCCGTGACATCGAATACGGCCAGATTCCGGGCGTGTTGACCTTTGGCGGAAACAACTATCGGGATTCGTTCGCCTATGGGACGGCTACGGTGTCGGACAAACGCCTGCGCCAGAGCTGGAGCAAGACGATTGGCGCGCTCGGCAACTGGAGCGGAACGGGCTGGACGGGGCAGCCGCTGATTGTCCAGTGGCCCGCGGAGACGGTCAAGGTGATGAACGTTTCGCAGTCCTATAAGGACGCAAACGCGCCGTTGACCGAGGTCATATACCCCGCGATGGACGGCAACATCTATTTTCTCGATTTGGCGACCGGCGCGGCAACGCGAACGGCAATCAACACCGGCATCATTCAAAAGGGCACCGCCTGCATCGACCCGCGCGGGTATCCGTTGCTGTTTGTCGGGCAGGGAATCCCCGTGGAGAACGAACAGGGCAACGGCGCGGCGTATGTGCGCGTGTACTCGCTGATCTCCGGTGAGCAGATTGGCCAGTTTGGCGGCTACGACTGGTTTGCGCGGCGTGCTTGGCAGGCCTATGACGGCAGCCCGATGATTTCGAACGACACGCTCGTCTACGCCGGAGAAAACGGGATTCTGTACACCGTTAAGCTCAACGCGCAGTTTGACGCGACGGCGGGCACGGTTTCGATCAATCCGGACGGCATGATCAAGATGCGCTACGAAGGCTCGGGGTATTCCGCAAAGGATGATCCTGGCGCGCGCTGGTACGGCGTGGAGAGTTCCGTTGCCGCGTTTCGGAATTACGCGTTCTTTACCGACAACGGCGGGCGGCTCCAGTGCGTTGACCTCAACACGATGGGCATCAAATACGTGGTCGATTTGACGGACGAGACGGATTCCACCGTAGTCGTCGAGGAAAACTACGACGACAACACGATCTACCTCTACACCGGTTCGCAGGTGCGAAAGAGCAGCAGCGATCTTAGCGAAGGGTTTGGCTACAGCTACCAGCGAAAGATCAACGGCCTGACCGGCGCGGTGATCTGGGAGCAGAAGTGGATTTGCTCTTCGGGCAGCGAAGAAACAAGCGGTGGCGGCATTGTATCAACGCCGCATGTGGGGCGCGGACAGATCTCCGACCTCGTGATCTATTCCTTCAGCCTCGCGGCGAAGTCCGGCTCAGCGGCTGCACCAACGACGACGGGGACACCGGATCCGGAGGAGGTAGCCGAGGGCGAAACACAGGAAGCAGGCGAGGCCGTCGTTTCGGCGCAGGCTGTGCCGGACGCAAACGGGTCCTATTCGCTCGGCGGGCGCATTGTCGCCTACGACAAGAAGACGGGCAACATCGTCTGGTCGGTGGAGCAGACGAACGACTACTGGGCAAGCCCCGTGGTGGTTTACGACGCGCAGGGCAAGGCGTACCTGATTCAATGTGATCGCGGCGGCATCGTTACCTTCTACGATGCGTCGAGCGGCATGCAGCTCAGCACGATCGATCTCGGCAGCCGAATCGACTCGACGCCTGCGGTGTTCGACAACATGGTTGTGGTCGGTACGCGCGGCAAGGGCGGCGCGGGAAAAGGGCCGCAGATCATCTGCCTCAAGATCGGGTAACACGAAACATATTAAACCACTCAAAAAGCACTCCCGCTGGGGGTGCTTTTTTTGTTTGTTCAATGATTATCAAGCTGCAAAAGAAATATATTATTTACATGGTGTAAAAAATACTTGACATCAAGTAATGAATGGTGTAGTTTACTACATGTAAAGAATACATTACATTAAAGGAGCGAAGAACCCATGTCCTATCAAGAAAAAAGAACCGTTGTGTCGGTCGTTTCGGGCGTACTGCTGATGCTTGCCTACTACATCTACGCCTATGCAAAACTTGGATTTACCAACCTGACCGACTTGAAACCCTGGGCGATGACGATGCTCGTGTTTATCGGCATCGGCATTGTTGGAATGATCATCATCCAGATCGTATTCCACATTTTGCTCTCAATCGGTATCGCCGTGAAACGGAAGATCAATGACGAGTCGTTGGATGACAAGGAAATTGAGCATTCCATTGAGCGCGAAATGGTCGAGGACGAAATGGACAAGCTCATTGAACTCAAGGCAAACAAGATTGGCTACTCGTTTGTCGGCTTTGGATTCGTGGCTGGACTCATCACGCTGGCGTTGGGCTTGCCGGCAGCCATCATGCTGAACATCCTGTTTTTTGCCAGCATGCTCGGCAGCATCGTCGAGGGCCTGATTCAACTCCGCTACTACAAAAGGGGCGTTTGACGAAGTCTGGCGTTCTAGAAGATCAGGCGGAAGGAAGGACAAAACAAGATGTCGACAAAAATGGAAAAGCTGGAGATTACAAACAACATTCGAACCTTGCGGTTCTTTGCGAACGAAATGACGCAGCAGGATCTCGCGGAACGCGCAGGGGTCTCGCGGCAGACGATCATCGCCGTGGAAGCGGGTAAGTACTCGCCGTCGCTTGAACTCGCGTTTCGCATTGCGGAGGCGTTCGGTGTACCGATTACGGAGGTGTTTGGGGTGGAGCGGCAAACGGAGCCGCAGAAGGGGGAAGGAAAATGAAGGCGCTGGTGTATGACCGCAAGGGGACAAAGAAATTCGAACTGCGGGAGCTGGGCATTCCGGTTCCGCAGAAGGGCGAGGTGCTGCTAAAGGTAAGTGCCTGCTCGATCAACGCGGCGGACTACCGCTCGCTGAAACTGAGGATACCGGCAAGAAACGGTGTGTATGGCGCGGATGTGGCCGGAACGGTCGTTTCGGTTGGCGCGGGAGTCAACCGGCTTGCCGTCGGGGACGAGGTGATGGGCGATCTCGCGTTGCATGGCTTCGGTGGGTTTGCGGAGTATGCCGTGGCGCCGGAAGCGATTCTCGCGAAAAAGCCCGCGGAACTCTCGTTTGAAACGGCAGCTACGGTTTCGCTCGCGGGGGGGACCGCGTTGCAAGCCGTGCTACTTTGCGGCGGCATCCAGCCGGGTCAGAGCGTGCTGATCCTCGGCGCGGGCGGCGGAGTAGGCACCTATGCCGTTCAGCTCGCGAAACACTTTGGCGCGGAGGTGACCGCCGTCTGCGGTACGCGGAATGTGGAGCAAACACGCAGCCTTGGCGCGGATATGGTGCTCGACTACACGCAGGTGGACTGCCTGAATGACGGCACGCGTTACGACCGGATTCTGGCCATCAATGGCAAACGCGCGTTGCGGGACTACTATCGCGCGCTCAAGCCGGGCGGCATTGCGGTATTTGTCGGCGGGTCGCTCACGCAGATATTCGGGGCATTGCTGCTTGGGTTCCTCTATGCGGGCGATGGACGACGCATCTGCGTGCTAGAGGCAAAGGCAAACGCCGATCAAAGCGCGGTTGTGGCCGAACTGGTACGGCAGGGCAGAATTACGCCGGTGATTGAACGGACGGTTCCGCTGGAGGAAGCAGCGGAGGCGTTTGCCTATGTTGCGGCGGGGCACGCCCGGGGGAAGGTGGTTGTTCGAATGCCGTAACAAGCGGCAAACTTTCCCCTCTTTTCTTTTTTTTGCTTTTTTTTCGGAAAAAGCAATGCAAACAGGCGAGAAATCACCGGAAAAAATCAAAAGACAAATTTAAAACTATGAAAGAAGGATTATTTATGGAAACGAATCGAAAGACCGCCCGAATTGCGGGCCTGCTGTTTCTCCTGATGGTGGTTACCGGCCTGGTTGCGGAGCTGTTCTTCCGCCAGAAGCTGGTCGCTGCCGACGCCGCCACAACCGCGCAGAACATCCTCAACAACCCGATGTTGCTGCGCGCGGGTGTGCTGAGCGACATCGTGATGTCGCTGAGCTACTTGTTCACCGCGCTGGCGCTCTACCGCTTGCTGCGCTCGGTCGACCGCGATCTCGCGTCGCTGATGGTGCTCTTTGCCGCCGCGGGCAGCGTGATTCTGCTGGTCAACACGCTCTTCGAGTTTCTGCCGCTCGTACTGGTCAATTTGCCAGCTGGCGCGCTGAGCGCGGAGCAGCTGCAGGAACTGGCGCAGATCGGGTTTGTCGCAAACGCAAATGGCTACATGATTGGGCAGGTGTTCTTTGCGCTCTGGGTGCTTCCGCTGGGGCTGTTGATCTGCCGTTCGAAGTTTATTCCGAAGGTGTTTGGCATTCTGTTTGTCATTGAAACGGTTTGCGCTCTGCTCGGCGTGGCGGCGCATTTCCTGCTCGGCGGCGGCGCGGTCGCGGATGCACTGCTGATTCCGGGTATCGTTGCGGAGTTTGCGTTTCTGTTCTTCCTTTTGATTCGCGGCGTAAATACGCCGAAGCAGAAAATGGCTGCCGCGTAAACGACACAAAAACAAAAGCCCGCTTTCATGCGGGCTTTTGTTGCGTCTTATCAGTAGAAAGATCAGAACAGGTTTTCTGCAGCGTTTGGATTGAGGAACGCAACGGCCTTGCCGAGAATGCGAACGTTGGACCCCGCGCGGAGTACGACCGGCGCATAGGACGGATTCTCCGCCATGAGCACAATCTGGCTCTCGTTTTTATACACGCGGCGGAGCGTGAGCGAATGGTCGACCACGACGACGGCAACCTCGTGGCTGCGAACGTCTTCCATGATGCGCGCGTAGACAATGTCCCCGTCGTTGATGTTGAGCTTCTCCATGCTGTTGCCGGAGAACCGCAGGGTAAAGTCGCAGCGGATGCTCTGGGGAACCTCGTCGTAGCAGGCGATGTTCTGCTCGTCCAGCAGCGGGACACCCTTGATCGCGCGGTAAAGGCGCGGCTTAATGACGGAGGTGGGCAACGCGGTGATCTGGCCGGACTTTGGCGCAATGCTCGGGTAGGAACGCCGTGTTTCCTCGTCCACGATTAAATAATCCACCGTAACCTCAAAAAAACGGGAAAGCTTGATCAGCGTGGAACGCTTGATGTTTTCCGTGCCTTTTTCGTAGAAGTTGACAATGGTCATGTAGGGGATGCCGGAAAGACGGGAAAGTTGCGATTTGTTGATGCCTTTTTCGGTCATCAAAACATCGAGCTTCTCGGTCATCGTCATAGAATCACCCCGCGTCGGATTGATCGAAACGGACACCTACGCCCGAAAACTGTGCGCCTATCGCCATCATAGCGAATCCGTCGGGAAATGGCAAGCAATTTCTACCATACAACGTAACAAAATACCGGATTTGGAAATTCGGGCTATTTTTCGATTACCTTAAACTAGATGAAATAAAAACGCACGGTGAACAATCGTAGCAGCCCGCCTATACGCGGGTATTTGCTTGCATTTTTCGGGCAAAAATGGTATGGTAACAAAAAACGGAGGCTGAACGATTATGGGTAAATATGTAATCAAAAAAGGCAAGTCCGGATCTTATTTCGTATTGAAAGCGGCCAACGGCGAGCCGATCGGCAAGTCGGAGGATTACTCTTCGGAAGCTGCCTGCAAGAACGGCATTGAGAGCGTCAAGAAGAACGCCCCGATTGCAAGCCTCGAAGATCAAACGGTGGACGGCTGGAAAAACATGCCGAATCCCGTTTTTGAGATCTATAAAGACAAAGCGGGCGATTTCCGCTTCCGCCTCCGCGCGAAGAACGGCGAGCCGATTCTCGCGTCCGAGGGATATTCCGCGAAGGCGTCCTGCATTGGCGGCATCGAAAGCGTCAAGAAAAACGCGGACTCGGAAGTCGTAGCCGAATAACAGATTCTCGCGCGGTGCGCAAAGCCAAGGTTCTATAACGGATATCTGGTGCGGCGGCATAAGGTTAGCCTATGCCGTCGCATTGTTCAACTCCGCCAAGCGTACGTAGCAAGGCGTATCATCAGGAGAAAAAACATGATTACGCTTCTATCCAGACTACTGATCAAGAACTACAACAACTTCTCTTCGCCGACCGTTCGCCTGCGTTATGGTGTGCTTTGCGGCGCCGTTGGCATCTGCTTCAACATTTTGCTCTTTACGGGCAAAATCCTTGCCGGAACGTTCACGGGCAGCATCGGCATCACGGCGGACGCATTCAACAACCTCTCCGACGCGGGCAGTGCGAGCATTGCGCTGATCGGGTTCCGTCTGTCCGAACAAAAGGCGGATAAGGAACACCCGTTTGGGCACGGCCGGTTTGAGTACATCGCGGGGCTGATTGTTTCCATGGTGATTCTGATCATGGGCTTTGAACTCGCGAAGACATCCGTCACCAAGATCATTACGCCGGAGCCGGTGACGTTCTCGATTCTCGCCATCTGCGTATTGGCGGCGTCAATTTTGATTAAACTCTACATGTTCATCTACAATCGCGGCATCGGCAGAAAAATAGACTCGCCGACCATGCGCGCAACCGCGATGGACAGCTTTTCGGACGTAACGGCCACGAGCGTCGTGCTTCTTTCCATGCTGATTTCCAAATGGACGGGCTGGAACATCGACGGTTGGGCGGGCCTTGCCGTTGCGCTGTTCATTCTCTACACCGGCGTTCGCGCGGCCATGGAGACCATCAGCCCGCTGCTTGGGCAGCCGCCGGAACGGGAATTTGTAGAAAAAATTGAGCAAATCGTGCTCTCGCAGGAGGGAATTATCGGCATGCACGATCTCGTGGTGCACGACTACGGCCCCGGCCGCGTGATGGTTTCCCTCCACGCGGAGGTGCCCGCGGACGGGAACCTGATTCACCTGCACGACACGGTGGACAACACGGAAAAGCTGCTCAACCGCGAATGCGGCTGCGAAGCGGTGATCCATATGGACCCCATCGCCGTGCACGACACGGAGACCAAACGGCTGCACGACGAGGTCAAGTCACTGCTGAACGAGATTGACACATTGCTAACCCTCCACGACTTTCGCGTCGTGCCCGGCCCGACGCACACAAACCTGGTGTTCGACGTGGTGGTTCCGTTTGGATTCCGCCTATCGGACGACGAGGTGCGAAAGTCCGTTGCCGTGCGCGTCCACGAACTCGAAGGCACGTGCTACGCCGTGATTCAGATTGACAAATCCAGCGTCAAGCCGGACTGATTCCGGCTGGACGCAAGAAGATCGAACAAAGCCGATTGACTATACGGCTTTGCAGTTAGCAGGAGGTACCGTAATGATCACGCAATGGGGCGGCGCGCTCGATTCCAGCGCCATTTTGCCGGAGTATCCGCGCCCGCAATTTCAACGCAAGCAGTTTGAGATATTGAATGGAACGTGGGAATATGCCGTGACCAGCGTCAGCGCGCAGATTCCGCCGGATCGCTTTGACGGCACGATTCTGGTGCCGTTTTCGCCGGAGAGCGAGCTATCCGGTGTGCAGCGTGCGTTAAAACCGACGGAGGCGCTCTGGTACCGCCGTTACCTGGAAGCACCGCTTGGGTTCGACGCCAACGCGGAGGATTTGCTGCTGCACTTTGGCGCGGTAGATCAGTTCGCCGAGGTGCGCCTCAACGGCATGACGCTGGCGAACCACGCGGGCGGCTACCTGCCGTTTTCGGTTTCGCTGACGGAATATCTGATGCCGGGCGGCGGCAACGAGCTGGTTGTTCGCGTGCGCGACGAAACGGACACCGGCGCCTGGTCGCGCGGCAAACAGAGTTCGACGCCCGGCGGCATCTGGTATACGCCGCAGAGCGGAATCTGGCAGACCGTTTGGCTGGAGCGCGCGCCAAAGCGACGCATCGAGAGCCTGCGCATCACGCCGCTCTACGACCGCGCGGAGGCGGAAATCGTCGTGACCACCAACTGCAACGGCTCCGGCGAGGTGCTCTTTGGCGGAAAGGCGATTCCGTTTGCGGATGGTCAGCCCGTTCGGCTGGACATGACGGGGTTTACGCCCTGGAGCCCGGAGCAGCCGAAGCTGTATGACGTTTCGTTCACGATGGAGCGCGACTCGGTGGAGAGCTATTTTGCCATGCGCAAATGCTCGGTGCAGCAGGACGCGGCGGGCATTTCGCGGCTGTATCTCAACAACGAGCCGTATTTTCAGAGCGGCGTTCTGGATCAGGGGTATTGGCCGGACGGGCTCTACACCGCCCCAAGCGATGAGGCGATGGTCTACGACATAACGCTCATGAAGTCCATGGGCTTTAACATGTTGCGCAAGCACATCAAGATCGAACCGCTCCGCTGGTATTATCATTGCGACCGCCTTGGCATGCTTGTTTGGCAGGACATGGTCAACGGCGGAGGCATCTACCGAAAGGACACGATTTCGCTTCCGCTCGTCTTTGGCAACGCGCACAACGACAGCGACTACGCCTACTTTGCGCGCGAAGAAGTGCGCGGGCGCGAAGCGTACGCAAGAGAGCTCAAGCAGACGGTGGAGCTGCTCTACAACAGCCCCTGCGTCGTGCTCTGGGTGCCGTTTAACGAGGGCTGGGGACAGTTTGACGCGAACAAGGCCGTTGCCCAAATACGCGCGCTGGACGCGACGCGACCCATCGACCACGCGAGCGGCTGGCACGATCAGGGCGGCGGGGATTGTAAAAGCCTGCATGTCTACTATAAACCGTACCGCTACCGCAAGGACGCCAACGGGCGCGCGGTTGTGCTCTCGGAATTCGGCGGCTATAGCCTGCATCTGACGGGGCACAGCTTCAGCGACAAGGAGTTTGGCTACAAGCGCTGCAAGACGGCGGATGCGCTCATGCGCGACGTAGAAGCGCTCTACGACCGCGAGGTCATTCCCGCGCGTATACAGGGGCTTAGCGCGAGCGTCTACACGCAGCTTTCGGACGTGGAGCAGGAGACAAACGGGCTCGTGACCTACGACCGCGCGGTGGTCAAGTTTGACGCGGCGCGCATGCGCGCGATTAACGAGCGCCTGATTGCTGGAAAACCCGCCGTCTCGGCAAAACCGGACATCGATGACGAAGACGACGAGTAACCTCTCGCACTTTGTCAAGAACGCATTCGAAGCACATTAAGCGGACTTGACTTGCCCGGCAGAATCGAAACGGTGTATCATAGAGGTGGAAATCCAAGACAAAGGAACGACACATATGGATCAGACTCTCAAGCGGCATAAACGCATCTATGCTTTTCTCAAGGCGCTGCTGGGCGGCTTGTTTCAGCGCATCTATCGGTTCCAGTTCGAGCCGGTGCAGCTGGGCGAAGGGCCGTACCTGATCACCGCGAACCACAACGGCGAACTCGACCCGGTGTTTATCGCGGTTGGGCTGAAGCAGCACATGTATTTTGTCGCAAGCGAGCACGTGTTCCGGAAAGGGTTCCTTTCCTGGATTTTGACGTATTTCTTCGGCCCGATTGCGCGGGTGAAGGGAATGACGGACGCGACGGCGGCGCTGAACATTCTGCGCGCCATGAAGAAGACGAACGTTTGCCTCTTTGCCGAGGGAAACCGCTCCTACAACGGCGTGACCGGACCGATCTTTCCCGCAACCGGGAAGCTCGCAAAGGCCACCGGCGCTTCGCTCGTGACCTACCGCTTTGAGGGCGGGTACTTGACCACGCCGCGCTGGTCGAAAACAACGCGCAAGGGTCGCATGTTCGGGCGCGTGGTGCACATCTATTCCCCGGAAGAACTGAAACAGATGACGCCGGACGAGGTCAACGAGCACATTCGCGAGGACATCATGGAGGACGCGTTTGAGCGACAGCTGATCTCGCCGTTCCTCTACAAGGGCAAGGATCTGGCAAAGGGACTGGAAAACGCGCTCTATTTTTGCCCGACGTGCGGAAGAACCGGAACGCTCAAAAGCGAAGGGGACGTGTTCTGCTGCTCCTGCGGCATGCGTGTTCGCTTTACCGAAACCGGGTTTTTCGAAAAGGTTTCGCCCGACGATCCGGAACTGCCATTTCGCACGATTCGGGACTGGGACTACTGGCAGGACAAACGCGTGGCCGAGTATGCCGCGTCGCTCGGTAACGATGATGTTGCCTATTCGGACGATGGGGTCAAGCTCATTGGCGTCGGCAAGCGGCACCAGAGCAAGGTGCTTGAGGTCGGCCGGCTGACGATGACCAAAACCGAGCTTTCGATTGGTGAGCACCATTTTCCGCTCAAGAGCATCAGCAGCATTGGCCTGATTGGAATCTATAAGATGATGTTCTCGGTTGATGGGGTTTCCTATGAGCTGCGCACCGCGAAGAACATCTACTGTGGGCGAAAATACTTTACGCTGTATGAGTATTTAAAACGACAGGACGAAACCGATCTGTTGTAAATCTGAGCGAAATCGAATTGCATACTTGAAAATCGGCGTGGTGGTCTTTATGATAAGACGAAACGCCGATTGTTCTTTTGATCGTGCAGGCAGAGAGAACGAGGAATCTTCCAAAATGGCAATTGAACGGGTAAAGGACTATTTTCGTGCACTGGGCATGGAGCAACGGGTTTGGGAGTTTGACACCAGCTCGGCGACGGTGGAGCTCGCGGCGCAGACGCTCGGCGTGCGCCCCGCGCGCATCGCAAAGACACTTTCGTTTGCGCTCGGCGAAGGCTGCGTGTTGATTGTCACGGCGGGCGACGCGCGCATCGACAACCGGAAATACAAGGATCAGTTCCAAACCAAGGCGAGCATGCTGGCGTATGAGGACGTTGAACGCCTGACGGGAAGCGCGGTAGGCGGAGTTTGCCCGTTTGCGCTGCCGGAAGGGACGCCAGTCTATCTGGACGCGTCGCTCAAGCGGTTTGCCACCGTGTTTCCCGCCTGCGGAAGCGACAACAGCGCCATGGAGGTCACCTGCGACGAACTTTTTCGCTACAGTCGTGCAAAGGGTTGGGTGGACGTCTGCAAGGACTGGGAAGCGGGGGACGACCCGACGATAGACAACGAACCGCATTTGGATTTGCCGATGCCGAGCGACGGCGAGCTGACGCTGCGCTTTGCCTCCGCCTCGGATGCGGACGAGAACACCGGCCATGTTCCGGCATATGTGTATGACATGGTACGATTGCAGGATGACGCGGTCGTCGGCGAAATCCGACTGCGATTGGGGTATGTGCGCAACATCTACTACGGCGGCAACGTCGGCTATACGGTGCTGGAGGAGCATCGCGGGCACGGCTACGCCGAAAAGGCCGTTCGGCTGCTCTTTGAGATTGCGCGGGCGCACCGCATGCCATACTTGATTATCACCTGCTTGCAAACGAACGACGCCTCGCGGAAAACGCTGGAGCATCTGAACGGAACGCTGTTGGAAACGCGGATTGCGCCGCGGTATTCCGGCATCTGGCAAAAGGGCGTTCACGAAGAAATCTGCATCTTCCGTTTCGACCTATAAACAAAAACGAACGAAAGCTTTCTAGGGACGGTAATACCGTCCTTTTTTTATGGTCCAAAATTATAAGAATTCCCCAAAGCTCGAATTCCGATAATTTTCCGGATCAATTGTCCCCCATACTGTGGTTGGATACCCCGGGAGGAAACGATGCCAACCAAATATGCAACGATTGGCCGAGGCCGCATCGCCGCTTCGATGTCGCCCGTCGGGACCGGGCGAAGAACCGGAGGCGTCGCATGGGCCTAACGCGAACGCTGTCGAAGGGGGCGTCCGGCGCGGACGTGCGCGCGGTCAAAGAGCGCCTGCTGCAACTATGTTGCTATGCACCGGAAATCACCACTTTGCAAACGGACGCGTTCGGCGCGGATACGCGGCGCGCGGTGATCGCGTTTCAAACGGCACACGGACTGGAGCCGGACGGAGTCGTCGGCCCTGTGACCTACGCCGCGTTGTTTCCGGAGGAAGCGCCGGCAATACCCGATACGGATTTGCTGGAGCTGCCCGCGCATCTGCCCGCCGACGCGAGGCTCAAACTATCGGAAGCGCTGGCAAACGAATCGCCGACGCGCAGAAAGCTGGTGCTGATCGCGCTGACGTTTGCCGCCAGTCCCGATGCGCCGGGCGAATACCCGCTGAGCCTCTATATTCGCGGCGGAAACCTCTACAATGCGGATCTATTGCCGAACGTGATCACGCTGGAGCGCATTGCGCGCGGCGCCGCACGGCAGCCGGAGTTCTACGACGGCGGTCGACGGGAGATGATGGAGCGCGCGGTACAGGCAAACCCAAGCATCACCGGCGCGGACTGCTCCGGCGGGGTGGTCGGATTGCTTCGGCACGCCGAGCTTGTGCGCCCGACCTTCGACTGCTCGGCGGACGGATTCACCAGCGAGTCAAAAACGGTTGCGATCGATCGCGCCGCGCTGCGCCCCGGCGATTTTCTGCATAAGAGCGGGCACATCGGCCTCTATGCGGGCGGCGGCTACGCGGTGGAATGGATGGGCGGCGCCTTCGGCTGCCAGCTCACGAGCCTGACAAAGCGGCGCGGCTGGAACTATGTGAAACGAAAACGGGACAACTGCGGCGCCTGGACGGGATTCCTGCGCCCGAAACATTACAAGGAATAGGAGTAAAGTAGGATGCAGGAATGGGACGTCGTCGGCGTGCTCGCCGCACTCGCCGCGCTGTTTGGGCTGGTGATTGCGCCAATTGTGAAGCTGACGCAGGCGATTACGCGGTTAACCGCAACCATGGAGAACCTCAAGCAGAGCATGGAGGATCTCACAGCCAACAACCAAACCGCACATGAGAGCCTCTGGACATTCGCGCGGGGGCAGGAATCGCGGCTTTGCGACCACGAAACGCGGCTTCGCATTATGGAAGACGCGCGGTAACCAAGTTTGTACAAAAAGAAAGAATTGAACGGAGGAAATGAGTATGAATCCCATTTTGGAGTTTGCATTGCAGATTGCGGCGACCTTGCTGGTTACGCTCATCGGCGTGCTTGGTACCTGGCTGACCCTGAAACTCGGCAAGAGCGCGGGGCTGCAAAACATTGACGCGGCGCAGAAGGAACTCATTCGCGCGGCGCGCATCACGGTGGACGAGCTGCAGCAGACGTTTGTTGTCGACTGGAAGACGGCAAACGAGGACGGAAAGCTGCAGGCGGACGAGATTGCCGCGCTGAAGGAGCATCTGCTGAATAAGACGCTTGACAAGCTCTCCGCGCCCGCTCTGTCGCTGCTCAAAGGTGCGGCGGTGGACGTAAACGGCCTGATCGCCGGCGTCGGCGAGGCCTGGATCGACCGGATGAAAACTAAGGAACTCACTGTAAACTAAGCGCAAAGCGAAGTACTCGATCATCAACAAAGAAAAAGCCGATCAGATTTCTGGTCGGCTTTTGCGAGGTTCCAAGCATGTCTCGTTAGAACGACAGTAGTTTTACTTCGCTTGCGATCTCCGGTTCCACGCAGCAGAGGCTCAGGCAATAGCCCTCCAGCGCGGCAAACCGGCGAAACCGGTAGCCCGTTTCTCCGCTCATGACCGCGTTTGTTTCTCCTTGCGGAAGAATGCTGAAGCTCGCGGGCGAAACGGAAAACCCCAGCCCTTCGGCCTTGAGATAGCTTTCTTTGAGCGTCCAGATCGAGAAAAAGGCGTTCAACGGGTCGGCGGACTGCGCGAGGAACGCGCGTTCGAGCGGATGAAAGAACCGCGCGGAGATCAGCTGCCAGTCGATGGGGCGAATCTGCTCCAGATCGACGCCGACGCTACCGCTCGAAACGGCGAGCACGGCGTAGTCGCCGGAGTGCGACAGATTATACGGCTTTGCGTTTGGCAGCGAGGGTTTGCCGCGGTTTCCGCGCTCGATCTTTGCCTGCCGCGTGTCGTCCCCAAAGACGCGATGCAGCAGCAGCCCCGCCGCGAGTCGGCGCAGCGCTTCGGCGGAGCGCCCGAACGCGCGGACGCGCGCCTGACGTTCCTCGTCGAGCAGGGCGACGAGCGACTCCGCGTTTGGGGCGATCTGCTGAATGTTTGCGGCGAACAGCTCTACCAAGATGGACTCCTCTTTTTCATGAAAGAATATGGATCATTCTAGCAAAGACGAAACAACGATGGGTCAACGAATGACGCTCTTGATTCGCCATTTTCCGCTGCGATAACGAAGTGCGAAGAAGACGCAGCGCACGACCCAGTCGATGATCATGCAATACCAAATGCCAATTACGCCGAGGTCGAGATACCGAACAAAGATGTAGCTGAGCCCAAACCGCACGACCCACATGGTCGACGCGGAAACAATCATGGTAAAGCGGGCATCCCCGGCGGCGCGAAGAGCATTTGGAAACGCGAACGAGAACGGCCAGAACACGATGTTTGCCACCGCGAGCACCGGGAGTACGCGAACGGAGATATCGAACGCTTCCTCGCTGATGGGAAACAGGCCGACGATGGGTCGCGCGAGGAAAAACAGGGGCACATTGACGGCGGCCATCGCGAGAATGGTGATGAGAATCAGTTTTTTGAGATAGGCGACCGCCTGCACATAGTCGTTCGCGCCAATGCACTGCCCAAACACCGTGATCACCGCGAGGCTCATGCCGAGGCCGGGCACAATCGCGATGTTCGAAATGCTGCCAAGAATGGCGTTTGCGGCGATGGCGGAGGTGCCAAGGGACGCAATCAGCGTTTGAACGAGCAGCTTGCCAAAGTTGAACAAGCCGTTTTCAAACCCGGTTGGCACGCCGACGGAGAGAATGCTGCGCACCAGGGAACCGTTGAAGGAGACGCGCAGCAGGTTTCGTAGATAGATGGGGTTATGCTGGTTTCGAATCAGCAGCAGCATGATCACCGCGGCGACCACGCGCGAAAGCAGCGTGGCCATCCCTGCGCCGGTGACCCCAAGGTTGCAGCCGTAGATCAGGATTGCATTGACGGCGACGTTGACGATGTTCATGATCAACGACGCCAGCAGCGAGACGCGCGAATTGCCCATGGAGCGAAACAGCGCGGCGCAGGCATTGTAGATCGCAAGAAACGGGTACGAAAGCGCGGAATAGGTCAGATAGGTTGCGGCGCTCTTGCTGACTGCCTCGTCCACCGAACCGAAGATTGCGTGCACAAAGAACGAAGGCGCGACCAACAACACCGCGCCGAGCACGCTGGAAAACAACAGCGAAATATAAAACAACTGCCGCGCGGAATCACAGGCTTGCGGATTGTCCCTGCGCCCGAGATACTGCGCGCAGACAACCGCGCCGCCGGTGCAGAGCGCGGAAAGAATGCTGATGATCAGATTGTTGAGGGAATCGACGAGGGATACGCCGGAGACGGCGGACTCGCCGACCCGCGTAATCATTACGGTTGCGGCTAGACCGACCATCATCGCCAGCAACTGCTCGAGAATCAGGGGAATGATCAACTGCCGCAGGGCAGACGACGAAAAGATGGGCCGCTGAGCGACCGCGGTTTGTTCCATAAAAGCGAAAAATCCAAACTTTCGTCTAAGAATAGAGGCGAATGATCTCAACTCCGATTTTTAACAGAGGCGAATGATCCAAACTTTTGTTCTAAAAATAGAAGAATCCAGCGATTACACACAGTGTATCCTGCGAAGCGCTAAGAATTAAAACTTATAAGTATCCTGCACATCCAGTATAAACACCGTCGCTCCGCCGACCGTCACCGACATTGGCATGGCGACGCTGTCGATGTTATGCGGAATACCCGTTGCGGGCACGGTGACCACCTGCCGCCGACGGGAGTGCTCGCGAATGATCTCCAGCGTTTCGGTCAGCCGCTCGGACTCGACGCCGATCATCAGCGTGGTGTTTCCGCCACGCAGGAATCCACCGGTGCTGGCAATGCGCGTTACGCTGATGTTGCGCTCGATCAGCGCGTAGGTCAGCGTTTTCTGGTCGTCGTTCTGTACGATGGCAAACAGTAGTTTCATCATGGCTACGCCTCCGATCTAAACTTGTTCCGCCGGGGTGATTTCTGATTTCAGTATACCATAAAGAATCTGTTTAACTGTAATAGAGAAACTCAATGTGCGACTGCTCGCTGTCCAGCCAGATAAAGCCGGAGATGTTTCCGTTCTCAAAGACGCAGACAATCGAAACCTTCATGCCGGACTGATGAATCGTTCCGTACAGCGTGTTTGCCGAAACGACTCCGGACTCGTTTGTGAACGCGGCAACGGTAATCGCATTCGGCGAAAAGAACGCTTGATCCACTTGAATGGAACCGGCGCCATCCGGGTCGACGGAGACGGTGATCGCGCCGTCGTAGCGCTTACCGAGGATGTCGTCCGCCGCGGATTTGGTTGCCGCGTCGTCGCTGACCGCCTGCGAAAGATAGATTTTTACGGCGTAGGTTCCGCTGCTCTGGGCAAAATTGGTGACGACCGGCGTTTGCGCGGCAATCGGATTGAAGAACTGCGCGCTGAGCGTTTTAGAAGCTTGCGCGATATCCGGAACGAACGGAGCAATCACGGCAAAGCACAACGCGAGCAAGAGCAATACAGCCTGCGCTCGCCGCGCAAATGTGGAGCGAACGCGCGGGGAGTTCGCCGTTTCGCGCGACAGGCGCGCCGCGCGGCGAAGCAGCGGTTTCCCGCAAAACAGGCAAAAGACGGTTTGCTCTCTATTCCAATTTCGGCACTGCGGGCAGACGCGATACTCCATGGATTCTCCTCAATGGTTGATAGGTTATCATACCATACCAACGCGGTTTTGACCATGTTTCGGCTGAACCCGCGATGGCGCGCGGGCGGCCTTCGTGAACGAATGACGAACTCTACGCAACGAAGGTTGAATTTCCGCGATTTTTGTGAGAATATAACAAGGTAAGAACAAACGGAAGGTTGCGTAGACAGGTTTTGCCCGCGTCGGGAACGGATCATCAAGAGCAAAACAAGCACGAGAACGGTAGAGAAGAACATGCAGCAGGGAATTGAACGGTTTCTAGACGAAGAAGGCAAGCTGAAGCTCTGGCCGGCAAAGAAGGCGGTGCAGGAGCAGATTTACGCGCATCTGGCACAGAAGTTTACGCCGGGCCGGGACTATACCGAGCACGAGGTGAATGCGATTCTCGCCAGCTGGCATACCTTTGGCGACCTGTTTCTGCTGCGGCGCGGGCTGATTGAGAGCGGCTGGCTGCTGCGCGAGCGAAACGGAAGCCGCTATTGGCGAAATCCGGAACGGAACGAGGAGCAGGCATGAAACACCTTCCGGAAGGATATCGCGAGATCAAGAAAATCGACCTGATGAGCAATCGCAAGGAAATGATTCTCATCAACATTCTAGCGCTTGGCATTCTTTGCGGCATGGTGGCGCTTGGGTTTGCGATCTGTCCGCCGTTTTCGAAGCTGCTGCTCGGTGTGCAGACCATCATCAACATCATTCTGCTGCTGGCCTCCGTCATGCTCTACATCATTCTGCACGAACTCGTGCACGGCATACTGATGAAGGCCTATTCCGGGGTGAAACCGCGCTACGGATTCACGGGGCTGTATGCCTACTCCGGCAGCGACGCGTACTTTAGCAGGCGGCAGTATCTGATCATCGCGTTTGCGCCCGTTGTGCTGCTGGGCATCGTTCTGGCGGTGCTCAACGTACGATTCTACGAATCGTGGTTCTGGTTTTTCTATATTATTCAGATTGTCAACATTTCCGGCGCGGCGGGGGACATCTACGTTGGCGCGCAGATTGTCCGCGCGCAGAACGTGGTGCTCATTCGCGACACGGGAACGGGCATGACGCTGTATTCAAACCGATAACAAATTCAAGAAGAATAAGAAAGACGTTACTGAAAACCAGCAACGTCTTTTTTTCATGCTCTTAAATTAGAGATTAATCGTCCGATTCCGAAAACGGATTTCCAGAATTCTCTATTTTCTATAAAAATAG
>CAZDXW010000026.1:9510-12960 GCA_964509485.1 uncultured Christensenella sp. | reverse complement strand
AATCGTCCGATTCCGAAAACGGATTTCCAGAATTCTCTATTTTCTATAAAAATAGAAAATAACAATTCATCAATCGTCCGATTCCGAAAACGGATTCTCGGAATCGCTTGCTTCGACCGCTCTTGCGGGCGCAGCGGCTGGAGCCGGAACCGCACGGCGCTTGACCTCCGGCTGAGGTGCGGCGGCTGCCTGCGCGGCGCCGGACGCGGCATAGGCCGACTGGGAAGCCTTGCGCTTCGCCTCCTGATCGGCGGCGGCCTGCTTGCGCTCCTGCTCAAAGATGTCGCGCAGCTGCTTTTCGAGCTTCTGTGCAAACTCCGGATTGTCCTTGAGGAACAGACGGGTGTTATCGCGGCCCTGCGCAATGCGCATGTCACCGTAGGCATACCAGGCGCCGCTCTTGACGATCAGCTTCTTATCGACCGCGAGATCGACCAGCGAGCCTTCCTTAGAGATGCCTTCGCCATAAAGCATGTCGAACTCAGCGGATTTGAACGGCGGCGCGACCTTGTTCTTGACGACTTTGACGCGCGTGCGGTTGCCGATGATTTCCGTGCCGTTCTTCAGCGCGTCGATCCGGCGCACGTCCAATCGAACGCTGGCGTAGAACTTGAGCGCTTTGCCGCCCGGCGTGGTCTCGGGGTTGCCGAACATGACGCCGACCTTCTCACGCAGCTGGTTGATGAAGATGACGATCGTATTGGATTTGTTGATTGCGCCGGTGAGTTTGCGCAGCGCCTGGCTCATGAGTCGCGCCTGCAGGCCGACGTGCGCGTCGCCCATATCGCCTTCGATTTCCGCCTTGGGAACCAGCGCGGCAACGGAGTCCACAACGACAACGTCGATTGCACCGCTGCGCACGAGCGCCTCGGTGATCTCCAGCGCCTGCTCGCCGGTATCCGGCTGGGAGACGTAGAGGTCGTCCACCTTAACGCCAAGCGCTTCCGCATAGACGGGGTCGAGCGCGTGCTCCGCGTCGATGAACGCGGCGGTTCCGCCGACCTTCTGCGCCTCGGCGACGATGTGCAGCGCAATGGTGGTTTTACCGGAGGATTCCGGCCCGAAAATTTCCACAACACGACCGCGCGGAATTCCGCCGACGCCGAGCGCATAGTCCAGCGGCAGGCAACCCGTCGAGATGGTTGCAACCGGCGTGCGGGCCGCCGCGTCGCCGAGTTTCATGATCGCGCCCTTGCCAAACTGTTTTTCGATTTGACCGAGGGCGATCTCCAGTGCTTTTTCTTTTTCGACCATGTTGGTAGTCCTTTCGATACGATAAACTTTCGTACTGGAATACTGTATTCATATTGCCCCATTCGCAGTTGTCTTCGAAAATAAGGAAACAACGAATAAGAACAAATGATCGCATCCGTTCAACTCATTATACATGAACCTGGCGCACGCGTACAGCGTTTTTTGAATCTTTTTGTGTTGCTTTTAGCGGATTTTTTCCGGCTTTGCAGTGTTATTGACAGAGTGTGCGACGCAGCAGGTCGAAGGCATGCAGACACGCGATTTCGCGGATGCGCGCCCGCTCGCCATAGAGGCGAATGCGCTTGACCTGCGTTCCCGCTGCGGAAGCGAGCGCGATGTACACCGTGCCCACAGGGTCTTCCTCGGTTCCGCCGTCCGGGCCCGCATAGCCGGTGGTTGCGAGCGCGTAGCTTGCGCCCGACGCGGCGCGGACACCTTCCGCCATTTCGCGCGCGCAGGCCTCGCTGACCGCGCTGAACTGCTTGAGCGTCTCCGGCTTGACTCCGAGGCGGCGCATCTTCGCGTCGTCCGAATAGGCGACGCAGCCCTCCAGAAGGAATTTCGAGCAGCCTGGAATTGCGACGAGCTCGCTCGCGAGCAGCCCGCCTGTACAGCTTTCAGCCAGGGCAAGGGTGAGGTGGTCGTCCGTCAACAGGCGAGCGCAGGTCTCCGGCAGGGATTCGCCGGTGGTGGAATACACAACGTCCCCAACGCGCTCCAGAATCGTGCGAATCATCGGCTCCGCGAGCGCTTCGCCCTCCGCTTCGTTCTGGCACAGCGCGGTGACGCGCAGCGTGACCTCGCCGGTTTTGACGTAGGGGGCGACGGTCGGGTTCGTTTGACGTTCGATGATGTCCCTTAGCTCGTAGGTCAGACTCGACTCGCCCTTGCCGAAGATGCGCAGCTCGCGCGAGTAGAGCTTGTTTCCACTGATTTGTTCCAGATAGGGCATCACGTGGTTCTTGAACATGGGGAAGAGTTCCCGCGGCGGCCCGGGGAGCAGAATCGCCGTCTTATTCTCGGCGGTCATGATGCAGCCCGGCGCGGTACCAAACGCGTTTGGTAAGATGATGGCGCTCTTTGGAAAGCTCGCCTGCTTGAGGTTGTTTGGCGTGAACTCGTAACCGCGCGCGGCGAAGTGCTTCGTCAGCCGCTCAACCTCTTCCGGAATCGGCTCTACGGTGAGCCCCAGCGCGGCGGCGACGGTCTCCTTGGTCAGGTCGTCGTCCGTCGGCCCAAGGCCGCCCGTGAAGACGACCACGTCCGAGCGTTCCACCGCCTGATGCACGACGGCGGTCAGGCGCTTGGCGTTGTCCCCGACGGTGGTGTGGTAAAACACCTGAAACCCGAGCGGCGCGAGCCCTTCGGCAATGTACTGTGCGTCCGTATTGACGACCTGTCCCATGAGCAACTCGGTACCAACCGAGACGATTTCTGCGATCATATCTATTACACTTTCTCTTTTAAAACGCGAACGATCGCGCGGTTTTTTGCTTTGAAACGCGAGCCTTCGCGTAGATTTTTGGGATTATTCAGGGTTAGTTCCAGTTGACCGAGTGCCGGTTTGCGACGATATAGTCCACCGCGGACCAGATGGTGAACACCGCCGCCGTGCACATAACGCCGAAGTCGAACGGGAAATTCCAGATCGAGAAGATCGGGTTTCCGAGCAGCGTGGCCAAGATGGCAATGACTTGCAGCGTGGACTTCAGCTTGCCCAGCCAGTTTGCGGCGATGACCGTTCCGCTGCCCGCCGTTACGAGACGGAAGCCGGAGACGATGATTTCGCGACCGACGAAGATGATACACAAGATGGGATTGAGCATCCCGTTGAAGGTCATCATGATGAACGCGGAGCAGAACAACAGCTTGTCCGCAATGGGGTCCATCAGCTTGCCGAAATTCGTAATCTGGTTCCGTTTGCGGGCGATGTAGCCGTCAACAATGTCCGTCATGTCGGCAACAAAGAAGATACCCGCCGCCCAGTAGTTCCAGCCCGGCAGCCAAGCCTCAAACGAAAACGCGGCAACCATGAGCGGAACGAGCAGCATCCGAAAGATCGTCAGCCGGTTTGGCAGGTTCATTTTTGTTTTTGGTTTTTGTGTGACTTGTTCCATTTTTAATATCCCGTCTGGTTTTGTTTTATCGTGACGTCGGCTAAACCAATTCGCCGATCATATCGTATTCTTCCGCCCG
>CAZDXW010000026.1:3784-9410 GCA_964509485.1 uncultured Christensenella sp. | reverse complement strand
AACGGGTGCTTCTGGATAAACGCAAGCATGCGTTCAAACAGTTCGTCCGTCTCGCCGGGAAAGCCGACCATCAGCGTGGTGCGGAGCATGAAGTCCGGCGCATGTTCGGCGACGTAATCGAGGATGCGGCGAATGTGCGCCTGATCGCCTCTGCGGCGCATGGCGCGGAGCATTTCGTCCTGAGTGTGCTGCAGCGGCATGTCGAGGTAGGGAACAATCTTTTCGCTCGCGCAAAACTGGTCGATCAGCTCCGGCGAAACCGTATCCGGATAGGTATACAGCACGCGGAGCCAGTGGATGCCGTCGATGCGCTCCAGATGATGGAGCAGGTCGAGCAGCATGGGCCGACCGTAGCGATCCTTACCGTAGCCGGAGGTGTCCTGCGCAATCAACGTAAGCTCGCGTACGCCGCCGTCGGCCAGACGCTTTGCCTCGTCGACGAGCTCTTCGAGCGGTTCACTGACGAGATTGCCGCGAATCAGCGGAATTGCGCAGTAGGCGCAGCGGTTGTCGCAGCCGTCCGTGATTCGAAGATATGCGCTGTAGCGCGGCGTGGTCAGCACCCGCGTTGAGCGCGGGCCGCAGTGCGGCGCGTCCGCAGTACCGCCAAGCAGGCGGGGGAGGGTTTCATATTCGCGAACGCCGAGCAGCAGGTCGATCTCCGGCATGGCTTCCTTCAGTTCCTCGCGGTAGCGCTCGGAAAGGCAGCCGGTGACGACGAGCCGCTGGCAGCGGCCGCCCTGTTTATACTGCGCCATCTCCAGAATGGCGTCGATGGACTCCTGCTTGGCGCTCTCGATAAAGCCGCAGGTGTTTACGATTAAAACATCCGCTTCGGCAGGGTCGCTGGTCAGCGCGTGTCCCGCTTCCGTGAGCAGGCCGAGCATGCGCTCCGTATCCACCTGGTTTTTTGCGCAGCCGAGCGAGATGACGCCTATGGTCGACATGGAATTCTCCTTAACAATTGTGGTAACGGTTAATCCCGATTGCTGTAGAACGAGCTCATCGGGTTCGGTTCGCGTTCCTGCGGATCGATCAGGGGCACGTCGCTGCCAAAGAGCTTTTCGACCTCCTGCCGGCTGATGAGCACCTCGCGCGCTTTACTGCCGTTGAACCCGCCGATGTAGTGGTTGCGCTCCATGATGTCGATCAGCCGCGAGGCGCGGTTATAACCAACGCGGAGCTTTCTTTGCAGCACGCTTGTGCTGGCCTGACCGTGCTCAAAGACGGTTCGCACCGCTTCGCCGAGCAACTCGTCGTCCTGCTTGCCCTCGCCAAATGCGCCGCCCGTTGCGCCGCCCTTTTCCAGCGTGTTGATGTCGCTGATCAGCTCTTCATTAAACAAGGGACGCGACCGCTCTTTGAAGTAGAGCATTACGCGCTCGACTTCTTCATCCGAGATGAAGGAGCATTGCAGACGGGTGGGTTTTGCCGACCCATCGGGATGGAAGAGCATATCGCCCTGACCAAGCAGTTTCTCCGCGCCGCCCATATCCAGAATGATTCGGCTGTTGGTTACGGAATTGACCGCGAACGCTGCGCGGGAGTTGATGTTTGCCTTGATGAGCCCCGTAATGACAGAGGCGTCCGGCCGCTGCGTCGCGAGAATCAGGTGGATGCCAGCCGCGCGGCCAAGCTGCGCAATACGTTGGATGCTGTCCTCCACATCTTCTTGGGCAACGTTCATCAAATCGGCCAGCTCGTCGATGATGACCACGATGCGGGGCAGGTGTTCCCCGGTGCCCGACACTTTTTCGTTGTATTTTTCGAGATTGCGCGCACCCAGCTCCGCAAAGATCTTGTACCGACGCGTCATTTCGTTGACCGCCCAGCGCAACGCGCCCGCGGCCTTCTTCGGCTCGGTGACGACCGGCATCAGCAAGTGCGGCAGCGAACTGTACATGATCATCTCCACGCGCTTCGGGTCGACGAGGATGAAGCGCACGTCTTCCGGCGAGGATTTGTAGACCATGCTGACGATGATGTCGTTGATGCAGACGCTCTTGCCGGAGCCGGTTGCGCCCGCAATCAGCAGATGCGGCATTTTCGCGAGGTCGGCAATGATGATTTTTCCGCTCGCCTCGCGGCCAAAGGCCATGGTAATGGGCGATTCGCTGCCGCGGAACTCCTTGCTCTCGATGATATCCCGCAGAACGACGAACGCGGAGCTCTTGTTCGGAATCTCCACGCCGATTGCGTTTTTGCCGGGAATGGGCGCTTCCATGCGCAGTCTCGGCGCGGCGAGCGCCATCGTGATATCGTTTTGCAGCGCGGTGATGCGCGAAATGCGCGTTCCCGGCGCGGGTTGAATCTCAATTCGCGTCAGCGCGGGGCCGACGGCAATGTGCGTGACCTGCGCGCTGATGCGGAAGCTTTGCAGCGTTTGAATCAGAATGCGAGCCTTTTCCTCCGGCAAGTCGGTCTCTTCATCCTTCTTGATACCGGGACGGTTGAGCAGCTCAATCGACGGCGGAACATATTGTTCCATGACCTCCGGCTGGGTCTTTGTCTTCGTCTCCGGTGGCGTTTTTGCGCCGGGCTGACGCGCCGGGCCGCCTGCGGTTGAACCCGTGACCGGCTTTTCGGGCTTCTTTGGCTGCGCGCCAAAGAGCGACGAGGTGTCCGGCAGAGAGGTGACCGGCTTGGGCATATCGATTGGCGGCTTCGTCTTCGCGGTGAATGGAACGTCGTCGCCCGGTTCAAAACTCATGCCATTCCAGATGTCCGGCGACACGATTTCCGGCGGATGGGGGACGACCCGCTCACCCGTCTTCGTCTTAAACTCACCTTTTTGCTCGCCAAAGGCGACCGGCTCCACAACGGGCTGCGGAATCGGGATTTTCTTCTTCGGTTTTACTGGTTTCTCGAACAGGTCGATGACCGGCTCCTCCTGCAGCGGGCGCTTTTGGTTGCGCTTGCTGGCGGGAACTTCGATGATCTCGTCGTTTGCAAAACGCTTTGTTTTCGATTTAGCGGCGGGCATCTCCAGGATATCCTCCGTCGAAGGGAGCCGCTTTCTCTTTCCGGTATTCAAAGAATCGCCCTCGCCATCCAGCGTCAGCGTAAACATCTTGTCAGAACGCTCCGCCTGATGTTCGTTCCTGCGCTCAACCGCGCCGGACACGCCCGAGCGCATCTTATTGATCGTTTGGTTCAGCGAGAATCCGGTCAGTCCAATGGTGCAGATGAGCGCGAGCGGAATGCTCAGCCCGTAGGCAAGCGTTTTTCCGCCGAGCAACAACAGAGGATAACTGAACACCGCGCCTAAAAACCCGCCGCCGACGCGCGCAACCTTTCCGGCGGTAAAAGCGTCGTTGAGATATTTCATGTAGTCGACGCCTTCGTAGGGCATATCGCGGATGGTTTGAAACAGCGTGACCAGCGCGAACAAGCCTAGCAGCAGATACCAG
Source organism: uncultured Christensenella sp. (assembly GCA_964509485.1). Taxonomy (GTDB): domain Bacteria; phylum Bacillota; class Clostridia; order Christensenellales; family CAG-138; genus UBA7703. The sequence continues at coordinate 6,000 of CAZDXW010000026.1, read as the reverse complement.
CCGGAACCTGCGAGGCGCCCCGTCGCGCTGCCGCGCACATAGAGCACGCCAACGACAATCAGAATCACGGGCAGCGCATACGCAATAAACCCGATCATTCCGAACAGCGCATGTCCTAGGACTTCGCCGAGGTATCCTGTTGCGGAGAAAAAGAGATAGGCCGCGGTCAGAATGCCGCCGGCGATCAGCAGAATACCGCTGACCTCCGATGCGCTGCGTTCACTGGAATCCACGTCCTGCTTTGCGGTCTTTCGTCCGTTGTTTTTTTCGCTGATTGCTTTGGATGCCAAAATTCGTTTCAATCCTTTCTTTTTGGTCCAAGTTCGTAAAAGCTCATTTGATATGCGGTCGGCGCAGAAGCGCCTTTTATCCCAACTTATCTTCTTATTATACAACATCTTGCGGTGGGGTGCAACGCGCGGCACCTACAAGCGGACATTTGGGCAGTGGATCGCGCGTTTGCGAAGCTTGAAAGACCGGGGCAAATGCGCTATACTCCACTTGATACCAATACACGCGGGAGTATTTCATGGAGATTGTTGTTCTGGACGCTTACTCGGTCAATCCGGGCGATATCAGCTGGGGGCCGATCGAACGGTTCGGGCATATGACGATATACGACCACACGCCGCCGGAGCAGATTGCGGAGCGATTGAAGGATGCGGACGTCGCCTACACGAATCGCGGGCGTCTCGGCGAGGCGGAGTTTGCGGCGGCGCCGAAGCTTCGGTTTCTCGGCGTGTTCGCAACCGGCTATGACAAGATTGACCGCGCCGCGGCAAGGCGGCATGGAATTGCGGTTTGCAACGTGCCGGGGTATTCGACGTATTCCGTTGCGCAGCATGCCATGGCGCTGCTGTTGGCAATCACCAACCGCGCGGCCGTGCTCAACACGGAGATTCGGAAAGGGCGCTGGACGCAGAAACCGGGGGACTGCTCCTGGGACGCGCCCATTCTGGAACTCTACGGAAAGACCTTTGGTGTGCTCGGCACCGGCGAGATTGGCTGCGCCGCGGCAAGAATGGCGCAGGGATTCGGCATGCGGGTCATCGGCCATAGTCGGAGCCAGCGGGCGGCGTTTCCCGGCGAATACGTTTCGCTGGAGGAGCTGTTTACGCAGTCCGACGTGCTCTCGCTGCACTGCGCGGCGACGGAGGACACGCGGGAAATTATCAACAAACATTCGCTCGCGCTCATGAAGCCGAGCGCGATTCTGATCAATACGGCGCGCGGCGCGCTGGTTCATTCGCCGGATCTCGCCGCGGCGCTCAACGAAAACAGGCTCTACGCCGCCGGACTGGACGTTTGCGAAACGGAGCCGATTCTGCCGGACAGCCCGCTGCTCTTTGCGAAGAACTGCGTCATTACCCCGCACAGCGCATGGATTCCGCAGGAGGCGCGCAAGCGGCTGATTCAGATTTCAGCGGACAACTTGGAAGCATTTCTGAACAACCGTAAACAAAACCGGGTGGACGAAATCGAGTAGAGATATTTTCTTATTATAGAGACAGGTTGGAACAAACCGGACGGAACGAAGACGGAGGGATCGCTTTGAGCGGATCAACGAAACACAACCGAGATGGAGTAAAAAAGATGTTCTCGCTTGTTCTGGCGCTGGCGAGCGTTGCGGCGTTTGCCGGATGTAAGGCGGAGAGCGAGATTACGCCGGGGCCGACGGCAAAGCCGGAACAGCCGACGGTCATCGTCAACAACGAGATGGAAAAAGACGCGCATACGATCGTTGTGAACGGCTTTGGCGAGGTCATCGCCGTGCCGGACTTCTCCACGATTACCATCGTCGTGGTCGGCACCAGCGAAACGGCGGAGGAAGCCGCGGCAAAATGCGAAAAGCTCACCGAGCAGGTGAAGCAAATCGCTACCGAACAGGGCGTGCAGGCCGCGAATCTGAGCGCCGCGGGCGTAACGCTGAGTTCTAACCAGCGTGAGAGCGACGGCGCGATAACGGGCTACGTGGCGCGCGACACGATTACCATTACGCTCAAGGACGTGAGTAAGGTCAATACGGTGCTTTCTCCGATCATCGATGCGCACATTACGGAATCCTACGAGGCGACCTACAGCCTGCTGGATGCCTCTTCCGCCTACAATGGGGCGCTGGCTGCCGCCATGCAGGACGCCGGGGAGAAGGCGAAGGCCATTGCCGAGAGCGGCGGCGTTTCGCTCGGCGCGATTGTCTCCGTTTCGGAAACGCCGGT
>CAZDXW010000026.1:0-3684 GCA_964509485.1 uncultured Christensenella sp. | reverse complement strand
GGCTGCTCCGCCTGATAGGACTGAAAGTCGTCGAGCGAAAACACCTCCGGTTCGTTCCCGCTGACGCCGATGACCGCCCCGCTCGAAAAGCTATACGCATGCTGCCCGCCGACGACGAGATGGTCGAATAAGCGGACGCCAATGCTTTCCAGTGCGGCGCGAACGGAATCGGTCGTTTCCGCGTCCTCCTTTGAGGGCGATGGATCGCCGGAGGGGTGGTTGTGCAGCAGCAGGATTCCATGCGCGCGGCGCAACAGCGCGATTTCCGCAATCCGGCGCGGGTAGATCTGCGCCTCCGTCAACGTTCCGCTCTGAATGGTTTCGCAGGACTGCACGACCTTTTTTGCATTCAGGCAGACGGCGAGCACGGTTTCGTAGGTATTCAGCGAAAGCAGCGATACGGCGTACTGTGCCGCGGCGGCGGGGGAAGAGAGGCGAATGTTTCCGCGCGCGTCCGCCTGACGGCGCAGAAGCAGCCGACGGAACAGATCGCCCTGCATGCGTAAGAACACGGCTGCGCTTTCACCAATGCCGTCCACAAGCAGGAGCTGGTCGACCTGCGCGGTGACAACGCCTTCGAGCGAACCAAATCGCTCCAGCAACGCGTGCGCCAGCTCGTTTGTGTCCCGCCGCGGAATGGCATAGGTCAACAGCAGTTCGAGGAACTGATGGTCGAGAAACGCCTCCGCGCCGTTTGTACGGTATTGCTCGCGAATGCGCTCGCGATGCCCGCTGTGGATGGAATCCGTCATATACCCGCCTCAATCGTTTTCACGACTAGTATAGAGGATTCGAAAAATCATGTCAAAAAAACATGCATCGTGAATTGTTTGCAACACGCCGCTGTATTTTGCCCCGAACCCTTGTAAAACAAACTTGATGCGGGTAGAATAGCACTATATTTCAATATGGAGACCTATGCGGTGAACAGTGGCTCCCGGCGGCTTCTGGACGAATCGTCCCTGGCCGCCTGTGCAATGACCGCTTCGGATGTGGTGCTGGTCGCCCTATCCGGCGGAGCGGATTCCACCGCGCTGTTGCTCTCGCTGCAGACGCTGCGAGCGGAGGGCAAGGTTGGCGGGCTGTTCGCCGCGCACCTCAACCACGGCATTCGCGGAACGTACGCCGAGCGTGATCAAACCTTTTGCGAAGCGCTCTGCCGCGAGCTCGGTATTCCGCTCCAAACGGAAACGTGCGATGCGCCGGCTTATGCGAAACAGACCGGTAAAACACTCGAAGAGGCCGCGCGCGAACTGCGCTATTCGTTTCTGGAGCGCTATAGAATTGCTTGCGGCGCGAGCGTGATTGCCACCGCGCACCACGCGGACGATCAGGCGGAGACGGTATTGCTGCACCTGCTTCGCGGCAGCGGAACGGGCGGACTCGGCGGAATGAAACCGCGCAACGGCAGAATCGTTCGGCCGCTGCTCCAAACGACCCGCGCGGAGATTCTCGCGTATCTGGCGGAGCGAAACGCAAGCTATTGTGAGGACGAGACAAACGCCTGCAATGACGCCGCGCGAAACCGGATTCGAAACGAGCTGCTCCCGATGCTCACGAGCTACAACCCCGCGATTTCAGAAGCGCTCTGCCGAACGGCCGCGCTCTGCGCGGAGGACGACGCACTGCTCGAACGCCTCGCGAGCGAAGCGGAGGAGTCGATTCAGCAGGACGGCGGACTCAACCGCGAAAAGCTATTTGCACTGCCGCTGGCACTGAAGTCCCGCTTGGTTCGAAGGCGCATCTTTGCACTCGACAACACGGTTTCCGAGCCGGATATCCGGCGCGTGCTCGCGCTGTCGGAGGCGAAGACCGGCACGGCGATTGAGCTGAGCGGCGGGTACCACGCCTGGACGAACGCGACCACGCTGTTCCTCGACCGCTATCCGGAGCCGCTCGACTACTGCGTAGCGTTTGTGCCAGAGGGGGAAACGATCACCCCGCGCGGTGTGCTCCACAGTGAGCGGGTGGCGAGCTGGCGGAAACCGGCAAGCGGAAACGAAGCATTTCTGGCGCTGGACGCGCTGCCAAAAGAACTCGTGGTTCGCTCGCGAATGGCCGGGGATCGGTTTTATCCGCTCGGTGCGCCGGGCGAACGGCTGTTGAGCGATGTATTGATTGACAAGAAGATTCCAAGAGAGGAGCGGGATCGACCGCTGCTCTGCGCGGGAGAACAGGTGCTTTACGCGGCGGGGCTAGGAATTTCGGAACGAGCGAAGGTCCGACCCGACACGCGCGAGATACTACATATTCTATATACAGGGGGTAAGCAGGGGTGAAAGGTCAGATTATGCAGGGAGACATCGCAAAGGTGCTTCTCTCCGAGGAGCAGATTCAGCAGCGCATCAAGGAACTTGGCGAACAGCTGTCGAAGGATTATGCGAACTGCGACGGAGAGGTCATTCTGATTTGCATCCTGAAGGGGGCGGTCGTGTTTTTTGCCGATTTGGCGCGCGCTATGAACATGCACATGCAGATGGAGTTTATGGGCATTTCGAGCTACGGCAACGAGCAGAAGACCTCCGGCATCGTCCGTATTACGAAGGACATCGATACGTCGATTACCGATAAGCACGTGATCATCGCCGAGGATATTATGGACAGCGGGCTGACGCTTTCGCACCTGACCAAGCTGCTCTCGAGCCGGAGCCCCGCTTCGCTCAAGATCTGCTGCCTGCTCGACAAGCCCTCGCGCCGGGAATGCGACATTAAGCCGGACTATTATGGCTTTATTATTCCCAACGAGTTTGTAGTGGGCTACGGGCTGGACTATCTCGGCTTCTATCGCAATCTGCCGTATGTCGGCGTGCTGAAACCCTCCGTCTACAGCGGAGAATAACGCGGGCGATACCGCGAAAGAACGAAACAAGAATTACGAATGCTCGTTTGAGCAATGCGCGGCGAAGGGAGCAAGCGGTTCCCGCCGCAGATGGAGGAAAGTTATTTGAATCGGAAAATTATGACCGCCGTCATCTGGGTCGTCCTGTTTGCGGCTATCATCTACATGGTCTCCGGGTTGAATCCCACGGACAAGAAGATGGACGAACTGGATTACAATACGGAGTTTCTGCAGTTGGTTCGTAACACGGAGAGCGGCAGCACGGACGGAAAGACGATTCTGGCCATCCAGGTGACGCAGCGCGAGGTCTACGGCCTCTATGGCGGCAGCGAATATGAGGCGAAGGACCTGCCCAAGCGGGCGGAGTTCTACGTCGTCATCCCTTCCGAGAGCACCTTCCGCGCGGACATGGCGGCGATTGTCTACACCGCACATCCGGACAAGTTCACGAGCGTGGACGAGGTCTCGAGTGCGGACTACGGCTTTGCCTATGAGTCCAAGATTGTCGAGGAATCGATTTGGTCGCTCATTCTGCCCTACATTCTGATCTTTGGCGCGTTTGGCGTGTTCTACTATTTCATGATCCGCGCGCAGAGCGGCGGAAAACAGATGCAGAACTTCGGCAAGTCCCGCGCGCGCATGTCCGTTGGGGACAAGATGAACGTGACGTTTGCGGACGTTGCCGGTGCGGACGAAGAGAAGGAAGAGCTCAAGGAAATCGTCGACTTTATGCGAAACCCCGCGCGGTTCAACACGATTGGCGCGCGGATTCCGAAGGGCGTTCTGCTCGTTGGCCCTCCAGGCACGGGCAAAACCCTGCTGGCAAAGGCCGTTGCGGGTGAGGC
>CAZDXW010000025.1:0-38581 GCA_964509485.1 uncultured Christensenella sp. | reverse complement strand
TCCCACTTTGGTTGCTTCCACCAGAACGACTTATCCTCGTCCATGCATTCCATCAGTTTAGCAAAGTCGGTTTGAATCGTTTTGGTGGCCTCTTCGTTGTGCCGCGAAAGTTCGTCCCGCTGTGCGTTGTATTGCTGCGTCCATTCCTTCGTCTCTGACGTTTTATCTGGCTTATCTGCAGGCGGATGAAACTCATTTCGACCGTCCTGCGTCAATGAAATCCCAGGCCAGACCTGCGTATTCGGAATAGACGAGGTCGCTCCATCCCCCTCCAGAATCAATACCGGTCGCTCCGCGGTCCCCGAAAACGGCTGGCTGGTAACAATCAGCTGTGCAGAGGAAAGCCGATCCAGATCGTCCTGGCAACGACCGGTGGTTACATCGATCTGGTAGCGATGTCCAGCCGGAATCAGCTCAAACAGTTCCCGCAGCAAGGGACGAAAATAATCCTTCTGGTATTCACGGTCGCGCTCCACCAGTAACACTTTTCTTCCGTTGCAAAGAAGAACGACGGCGTGCATCAGCACTTTGAGTCGTTGTTCGCTTAATTGTTTTACTTCCCGACGAGGATGCTCTGTTAACGAGAAAATCTCGTCATTCGTCGGTCGGGTCGCGCGATGAATCGCCTCTTCCTGCACAAAGTTTCTTCCGAATACCTCTTGCAGATAGACGGCGCCATCCAGCAGATCCTCGCGTGGAACGATAAACATCTGCGTAAACTGCGAGTCCCGTCCCACCGCCTGCTTTTGCGAAATGCCATAGCACACGAATGATATCCCCGCGACTGAGCGCATAACGCTCGTAAACACACCGGAAGTATATTCTGTTTTTCCGCCATAGAGCTGGAATACATCGCGGGAAACGCGCATCACTTCTTCCGTGTATGGCAAACCCGCGCCACCAGAAAACACCGTCATCTCCCGTGTCACATTCACGCCAAGGGAGTTGCCCATGTAGTCCTGCTCGCGCGAGCCAATGATGTTGCAATATGTTCTAACCATTTCGATCCTCTGAAACTTCTTTCGCTCGTTTAATCGTGCAAAGGCTCGCCCTGTGTCTTTGCCTTGGCAACCTCGGCTAGATAACTCCGCTTATGAAAACCCGCAAACAGCGCCGGTTCCTGTAAAATCTTGAAGAATCTCTTATCATATCGATGCGGGTTAACAAACATACGGGCAATTGCCTGTACATCCGTTTCGTTCGTATGGTAATCGTGAATACTCAAATGTCGGCAGTCCATTGGCGGAAGCGGCGCCCGGTCTTTGATTCGAGACGGAATCTCCCGATCACCAATCATCCGCATCATCCAGTCATAAATGAGGTTGATGTTTCGCGGACTTGGCTTGAACCGCAGCGGAGAATTCTCTATGTATTTTATCTCGCCGTTCAGTCCTGAAAAATCAGCCGATATTCCATCGCCATTGGAATCCAGATCCTTTTTTATGATTTCAACAAGCTCAGGATAGTCCCCGTATGCTTGCTGATAGCTCTGATAGATGGCATCGTCTTCCAGTGTTGATTGAATCATCAGTTGTATCGGGCTGCCATTTTTGATTGCCGTGTCGATTTTCCGCCGAAAAAGCGGCGCATCACGATTGACTATCATTTGATCCACAGGTTGTCTGCCATAAGCAGAGCACGTAATCGACGTATAATAAAGCTTTGCGTTTACGCTTGTCATTAAGCTTTGGAGCCGTCCGTCAATCAGCTTGCGATCCAATTCGTTCGGGAGAAGCGCCTTCAGCTGATCGCTCTCGCGAACGTTATAAATCTGGTTGTACTCGCGATGGAAGAGGTACTCTTCCAGATAAGGAACATCCTTTTTGTTTTCCACGCAGGTTGTCGGTTCATCCATCTGCATAACGGCGATTAAAATTGGACTGGGCGTCGCCCGGTTGCCGGTTCGGGTGATGTGGTTGATGAAGTTACCGAGGGATAATTGCATGCTGCCAAAGGCACTCGCTTCAAACGCCATCAGCGAGGTACAGAAAACGTAAAGCGAGCATTCTGCAATCGCGCGGAAGTTGTTCTCCATCAGTTCCGGATTAAACTTTCCTTCGTCGTTATTAAAAGCCTCACCGGAGATATCGACAAAGGTGAGCATACGCGCAGGGCGTTCGCCGTCCTCCAGATAAATCGTCGGATTGACTTTGTTGATTCCTCGAATATTCGTTTGTTTTAACGTAAACCCGTTCAAGTAGCTCTTCAATTCACGCCGAAAATACGCTTCCTCGCAATCGCGAAGCAACAATTGACATCCTGGCACCGCGTAATCCAGATATTTACACAACGCAGCAATCAGGCATGTCTTACCAACTTTTTGAAAACCAATAAATCCAATCAACGTGTGTTCGCATAAAAACGCCCGCTCCAGAATCATCGAATGGCACTGCGGGTGCTTACAGCGACGATGGTCGGCGAACGAGGTATTCTGTCTTCCAGCAAATTCGATAATGCTATAGCCATATTGCTTGTCGTATTGAATGGTGCAGCGGCAGACTTCCCCCTCTGAACAGGCCTCGACCAAAACGCGCGAAAGGTTATCCGGAAGACCCGGAATAACCGCAACCTGAAGAGAGATAGCGCCGTATTCTTCTTGCTCTTTCTGTGTTTTCAGCAACTCCAGAAATTTCCGATAGGCAGCCTCCGCGTCCTTCTCGCGCGTACCGGGATCGAGCATATCGCCGCACTGCTCGTATATCATGCTGATCCAGTCGAACAGTGTAATGATGGAGGTACCCTTCCCTTCGCTCCAGGAAAACAGGGTCTCCATCTTTTCTTTGGTTGCATAGATGGGAAACTGTGTGTAGTCACCCGGCAGCGCCCCGAAAAATGCGATTCCCGAAATATCGTAGACAACATCGTCCGGCGTCAATGGCGCGCCACAGTTCACGCAGTGGTATTCATGGTAAGTGTGCTCCGGCATCCCGTTTAATCCCTTCGTGTGCTTTTCTGGTTTCGTTTATAGTGCAGAAAGGAATCCGCTTTCGCGCTAAATCCCTTCGTAATACGCTTTGCAGTACTCGTCCATGCAGAAGCGGAACTGATCCCCTCCGCCGTCGAGCCGCCACTTCAATTTCGGATTCAGCCTCTCGTTTCCGAGGAAGAAGCGAATTCCCGTCACTTCGTTTTGCAGCCAAAGCCGAGACATATGAAACGGCGGCGCATCGCGATTGAGCTGAAACAAACCCTTTTCCGGAGATAGATACGGAACAAACCGCGCTTCCGTTCGTCTAGGCCCAATCAGCAGCCGCTCCCTGCCATCCGTCAGATCAATGACGCTGTTTTCCCGCATCTCAACCACGCCCTTCACCGGCCGATACTCAATGGAGTCCTCGTCGCCGGCCGGAGTCGTCAAAGAAATGATTCGATAGCGCAACGCAGACATCGGGATGCTGTCCCCGATGATTCGTATGCCGCGCACATCCTTGGAATATTCCACCACATCACTCAGCGCCATATGCATTCCCTACCCAATCTGAAAGATGGAGTTGCGGTTCGTCTGGTAGAGTTCGGCGTTAAAGCGCATCAATTGCAGCGCCTGCAACTCCTGATCCTCCAGAACACCGTAATTGTACACATCGAACTTCGGGCTGTTCGGCAGATAGGGCGCATACTGGCTCCAATTCTCGTCAATCCGCTTGGAGATGAGCAGAATCATTTCGCAATTCATCATGTTCTGGAACGATACCCCGCCCTGTGTCGGCAGAAACGACAGCTGGGTTTGCAGAAAATCCATCGCGCTTTGTGCGTTGCCGACCGCGCGCGCCTTCGCTTTCAGGCGAAGAATGCGATCCCGCAGCTCCTTTTCGCGCTGCTCCAGCCGTCCGCTGCTTACATACACCGTTGCCTGCTTCTTCATCTCCCGAACAACAACCGTCCGCATATACGCGCGGGAGCGCTCCAGCATGCGCTGATACTGCCCCTGCAGTTGCTCGCGAAGCTTTGCCTCGCTCATGCAAAGGCGAAGTGTCGGCTTGTAGGCGTCGTACCGTCCCGGTTGGTTTCGTTCGAGTTCATCCAAGTCACTCAAGAATGGCCCGCGAATATACGGTGTGGGAAACGATTCCATTCGCTCGACTAGCTCCGCGCGCGATTCCTCGGTTTGGAATCCCCCGTCGCAGTCCATTTCGTGAATGTTCTTTTGATAGACCGCGGCGAGCGTTTGCTCCAAATCGCGCAGCGCGTGCTTTAGCTTCTTTCTGCGAAACAGAATGGTAAAGAGGTTGCCAATTGCGTCCGCGCGAATCGGCATCTGCGAAAAAGCGATTCGATCCATCCGAAGACGGCGCTCGATGTGCTCGGCCATCAGAGTCTGCACCGACTCGAAAATCTGCGTCTTCGAGAATTCCTTTCCGTCCAGCTCGCTTTGCAGCTTGGCAATCTGCAAGAGCAGCGAAGCGGCATCCTCGTCGTCATACTCCAGCATCGCGATGCTCGTTACGAGTTCCGTATGCGTGAGTAGCTGCCCTTTGAGCCGGCTGTTGCGGCTGAGGATATGCAGGTAGCGAACAGAGGCCTTCAACGGCAGGTCAATTGTAATGCCGAGTCCGCGGTTGACCAGCAGTATGGGCAGTTGGAGCCGGTGCTCGTTTGCTTGGCAGGATTCGATGCAGCGGTCCATCGAAAGGGCATTTTCCTCGCCCTGCATATTCCGCTTCACGATGCACGCATAGGAATTCAGAATGCCAAGCTTGCTGCCCAATTGATCCATAATTTCGCGAAGAAGGTCGATTCGATCCGACGCGGCAGGTTCCAGCAGTGAATAGAGCGCCAGATTCAGCCGTAACGGCAATACCTTTGCCAGTTCGCCGCGCTGCAGTTTTTCGTCCACGAGCGCAACGAGCGCGTTTACCGCGTCCTTCGCGTCCCGCAGAAACACATCCTTGCCATTGAGCAGCAGATAGTCTTCCTTCTCAAAGGTCAGCGAAACCGCCTCTTGCAGCTTGTCGGTCAAATCGTCCGGCAAGTCGGCCAGAAAGATGGTGATGGTATCGATCACGTTTGGATCCAGGCGTTCCGGCATATGCGTTCTCCTGTTCTGCGGCAGGGTGAAAGCCGCGCCTTCACCCCGCCGTAAGTCTCCCGTTTACTTGAGCAGTTCTTCCAGTCCTTTGTAGACGCGCTGTACGCCCTCGTAGAGCGCCTTCATCTGCTCCGTACGCTCGAATTCTTCGTCCTCCAGATGCATTTCACGGAAGAGTTGACGCTTCGCCATGGCGCGCCCATCGACAAAATACTCCGCCATGCGCGCGTCCGCCTCGTCCTTGGCCCACTGGAGAAAGTCCAGATAGTCCTGCTGCATCGCCATTTGGTTCTCCACGAGCGGCTGCCAGACGGCGTCAACCGCCTGCTGAATGCTCGTATGGGTCGCGTTTGCTTCCACGAACGCGTCAAACAGCAGTTTGAGCTTAAATCCCTTCTCAAACAGCACGGCGTCGCTGCCATTCTCGTAGGAAACGCCCACCATACGGCAGAGCTGCGCGGGCTTGCCGCCGACATGCACCTTCCAGAAGTGCTTCTCGTCTTCGCGCAGAATGTCGAACGCAATGCTCTTGACAAACGTCGGAATCAGCTGCGCGCTCAGGCTCGTCTTGTTTCGGTCGTCAATCGCGTCGGACACCGCCTGCATGACGGGCAACGAGCGCTTGAGGTGAATCATCAACGGCGTGTTCTTACGCAGAATACGCTTGGCGCGCTCCTCCGCAACCGCCCGCGGCATCGGCCTTGCAAACGCGTCGGAATCCAGCAGCTCAATCTTGCGCAGGCAGGTTTCCACGGGCACACCGTTCTTTTGCGCAAAGTATTTCGCAATCGCCTCGCCCTTTTGCAGCGCTCCGCCCATCTTCGCGCCCGGAATCTTTGCGTACTCGTCAGCATCGAACGAGTAATCCCAACCGTTCTGGTCGAGAACGACGCACTCAAAGGTATACTGCTCGGTGGGCGCCACCCCGTATGCGACGGGAATTATGAGACCCAGCTTGAGCGCCTGCTCAAACAGCGGGTCGATGACCTCTTTGAAATACCGCCCCTCACGGCTGACCTTCCCGGTGCCCGGCGCGGGCAGGCGGACATCGTTTCGGTACGACACCGGCGGCCGATCCGCCCAGGGAACCCCGGCTTCCTTGTTGAAGAGCGGGTCGTTTCCCGTATTCGTATGCAGCAGCACATCCGTCTCGGGATTGAGTAGCTCATAAGCGCTCTCCCAGCTCTGGATTTCGGCGAGCGCATAGATGGGCAGCGCGCACTTAAACCGGTAGCAGACCATCTTGTCCTGCACATGGGACAGGTACATCTCAACCTTATTGGTCTTGCAGGCCTCGTCGAAGCTCTCCTTGAGCTCCGGATTGCCGGAGAACAGCTGGGAAGGAATCAGCATGCTGATCTTTGCCTCGCGCCCAAGCTCGCTGCCACCCTGATGATACCGCGGACGTGCGCGGTCGATCAGTTGGCTGACCATCCGGTTTGCCTCCGCTGCGGGGTCGGTTACGCAGTCCGCAAAGTATTGCGTCAGCGTGAGTGTCTGCATGGCAAAACCGCTCGCGGCAATCAGGCCGTCAAACTGGCGGCGCGGCGAAAGGAGCGGCTTCTTGGGATCGTAATCCGTCCAGGCGCGCTGATTGTCGATGAAATCGTGGATGAGGTTCTCTTTGAGCGTTTGGAAGTTTACCCCGCGGATGCTCTGATCCACGAGCTTCTTTGCCCAGTTGTACTCGCTCGCGCCGTTGAGAATGTTCACGTTGATCGGCTCGGTTGCCTGCGCGGTTGCGCGGAACTTCTCGAGCGTTTCGAACCCGTCGCCCAAATCCTGATACACCTTGCGCAGTTCCTCCAGCGCGACGGCGAAGTCTTCGCAGGCTTCGACGAACCGCATCACCGGATTGCGATAGTAGGTATTAAACGCGAGATCATCACCATAGAGATGATCCGCAACGGCCTGCTCGATCTGCGAGGACTCGACTTCGAGGAACTGACTGTGCCAGGTTTCCACGTGGTGCCCCAGCCAGTTGGTCAGCGGCGCGAAGAACCCGTTCATCTTGCTCTTTAAGCGATTGGTCTTGGCGATGCTCGCGCGAATCTTCTCCGCGCGATCCACCGGATCGGACATCTTTTCCAACCGTGCGAGCAACCCGTCGAACGTTTCCTCCTCGGGACCAACGCCCTTGCAGAGGCAGACGAACGAACGCGGGCCGTGCTCCGTCATGTACAGGCGCGCGCGCTCCTCAAATGCCTTCACCTGGGTGGTCAGCCACTCGTCCGCATCGCGAATCGCCTTCTTCTTGGTGTCGGGTACGCGCAGCGCGCGGCGGTATTGCTCGTCCGCCGAGCCATCGCGAATGTCCGAAATCGAGAAATCCACACCTGACGGGCGGGACAAGCGGCTCAGTTCGACAATCTTGCTGTCGACCATGCGCCCGTTGATTAGAATTTCGTTGATCATTCCGCTGCCCTGCACCTTGCCCATCGGCTGCAGGTCGAACCCCTTAAACCCGTTGCCCGCAAAGATGCTCGCCTTGCCGAGCAGGGTCTGGACGATTTCGTCCACCGCGTAGGACATGATGATTCGCTCCGGAATGGCAACGGTGCTTACGCCGATTGCGCAATAGTCGAAGCTGTCCTCGCCAAACGTGCCGGGGTTCTCGGCGCCGGTCTTCGAGTCGAACATATGCGGCAGCAGGGTCGCCGTTCGAACCGTTTCCTTGTTTGAAAAGAAGCTCTTGATCAGGAACTGGTCATCCCCGGCGGCGCTGCTTCTGGTGTTTTCGGAATCGGCAAGGAGGTTTACGATAAACTCCGTCGCCGTGCGGCGCGTTTCGCGGTACTTCTCCATCGCGCCGCCGTTTCCGTCCGTCGAACCGCTCACGAGAATCGGCATGTCGTACAACGGTTTGCCTTTGCGAACCACGATGGCGCGCTCGCCGTCGCTGACCGGATTGGCGAACAGCCGATCCTCGTCCTCACGCTGGCGCGCGCAGACGTAATAGTCGAGCTCCTTCAGCGCGGCGTATCCGTTGGCCTTGATCGAGTTGTCGTAAACCGGCATGGAATCCGGCAGATAAAAGATGCCGATGATCTGGCTGTCGGTTGGCGCGACGCGGCGAATCAGCTGGGCAATGTCAATGATGCCGCCGCTGCCCGTTCCGCCCGAAATACCGAGCACCAGAAAGATTTGGAGCTTTTCCGAGGACATGGCTCCCTGCATCGCGCGGTTGACCGCGTTTTTAATCGTTGCCATGAGCTTCATGTCGTTCGGGCAGGCGATGTCGCTCGGGTAAAAGATCTTCATCTTGCTGATCTGGCGCTTCTGGTTTGCGCCGTCCAGCGTGAGATCCTGCATGGCCGGAACGCGCGGCGTGCACCAGGAGTCGATAAACGAATTCCGACGCGGATTCTTGTAGAACGTATTGATGTCGCCGCCTTCGTTGGTAACCACCTGCGTCTCGCTTGCGGAGAGAGCGGTGGTCGAGCGGAGGATGTCGTTTGCGTCCGTATCGATCGCGAGGAAGGATACGCGGCTTGCAAAATCGCCGCACTTGGCGCTGAGCACGGTCTTTACCAGATTGACGGTTTTGATGCCGGAGCCGCCAAGGCCAATGACCAGCGAGCGTTTGTTGGGGTCGATTTTAATCTGCGAGGACCGCACAAAGAGCTTCCCGTCGGAAGCGTCGGCAATCCCCTGACCAAAGCACTCGCTCAGTAACTCGGATTCCTTCTTTTTCAGGTCGATGATACGCATGACATATCCCCCTCTGTTTCTTCTATTGTTGTGTTATGTTGCATCGAACGGTTTTCTTCCGCCTCTTGGTCAATGCCGTTTTACTCTCGTTCAATCAAAACGTTGAGCACGTCTTCCATGCCGTTGGAATACCGCAGTTCCAGATTCTGTCCGGGTTTTAATACAACGCTCTTCTTGCCGGTGCCAAGCCTCTTGTCGCCCAGGCGCACTTCCGCGTTGGAGCGTTTCTTGTCCAAGCCCTTTACAACGACGCGACTGCCAATCAGGCTACCGTACAGCTTGGGGTACTTCGTCACGTAGCTCAAGTCCGGCAGGCTCGCCATTTCGTCGTCGTTCATGTCCCTTGAGCAATACAGAATGCTGCTCAGGCTGATGACCGGTTTTCGGAGCGTCTTTTGAGAGGTCAGTGTGGCATAACGCATGTTGACCGGCTCGCTTCCGCCCGCACCGCGAATGCTGATGTACCAGCCGCCCTTCACGCGGCGGAGGCTGAGCGCGATGAGGATCAGAATCAGAAGCCCAAGCGCCATCAGGATGTATTTCAGGTTCTGCTCAAACAGCACAACCAGCCAATGCTCCGCCCGCGCGTTGAGCTGCACCTCGTGCGTATCCCCACCACTGTCGGTTACGAGCAGCGTTGCGCGCTCGCTGCCTTTGTCTTTCGCCTGAACGATCAGATTCTCGCCATCGAGCGCAATCGAAACGTTCGGATCGTCCGTTTTCCCCATCGTGAGCTGGTAGTTCAGCGGCAGATTGTCCGGGTCCTGATAGCACTCGCCCAGCGCATAGGGGAGCGTATTGGACTTGCCGCCGAGCCAGGTCGGCTGGCCGATCATGATGGTATCCAGGCTCAATTCCTTACTCACATGGATCGGGCGGTTCTCGACCTCAATCGAGAAGTCAATTGAAATCGGCTGCTGCATGTTGTCGTCCCGCGCGCTCAGCGTGCCGGTGAACAGCCCACCACGATCGGGCATGCGCAGTGTTATGACGCCCTGCTCCGTCGATATCACGTCCATATTACCCGAAACGCCGAATTCGTCCTTGCAGGTGACGGCGTACGTTACTTTGTCGCTGTCCGGATTGACAAACACCTTCGACACGTCGATCGGCCCGGAGAGTTCGTTGACGTTCATCTTCGCGGGTAGGTTCAGCGTTTCCCCGTCGCCCAGCGTCAGTTCCCGATTTTTGACCGCGTAGGTCAGCGTGTTGCTCTGCTTTCCGCCGCCGCGCAAGTCCACATTGGTCAGGTAAGCGGATACGTCAATCGCGCCGGCTTCCTGCAGCGGGATGTCCCAGGTGTATCCATTCGGCCCCGGCTTGCCTTCGATGGGCTCGCTTTTTTGCTTGGTGTTCTCGTTGGTAATCGTAATCTGCGCAGAATTCATTGGGTAATAATCCGCGCCCGGTACAACGCCGGTCTCGTCCTCCAACCCGGCGGAAAAGCTGATGACGTCGTTCTTGTGCCATTCTTCGCGGGAATCCGGCTCGAAGCCGGTCGCGCGGAGCACGAAGTTGAGTTCAGTCGCGGAGATCGCGTGCACAAATACGTTGGTGCCGTCTTCGCCGTAGATGGTTACCTTATACCCTCCGGCTGCGGGACGCTTCATCTTGAGCACGGCGTATTTTTCGGGGTTGCGGATAAAGGTGTTGTTCGGGTCATCCGCGTCCGTTTTCTCATAGGTTATCGGTTGACCTTCCGGCGGGGTCACGATCATCTTCAGAAAGCCATCGCCCGTCACGACGATGTTCGACTCCGAAGCCATTTTCGGAACCATAAAGGTATACTCCGCCGGCTGACCGTCCGCCACAACCAGCTTTTGGGGGTTGACAGACTGCAAGTCGATGAACCGCCCAATCGCCGCGGACACCGCCTGAATGACATCCCCCGCGCTCTTGACCTCAATGTAGCGCTCGCTGTCCTTATCCCCGTCGTACTTAGCCGCCATGTTGACCAGTTGCTTGTGCGCAACGGAGGTTGGCGTGTTTTTCTGGTCGTAGTTCAGCTCCAGCACGTAGCAGGGATATGGGTTGATCGCCGTGACGGCGTCCATTGCCTCGCGGCGTCCATACTGAACGCGCCCGTCGGACATCATGATGATGCAGGCGTTCTCCGGCTCCACCTTTGTGCTCTTAAGCAGGTCGATTGCCGCGAGCATCGCGCTGTTGGCAACCGTGATCGTTTTCTCGCTGACGAGTTCGTCCGCCGCCTCGATCTTGTTTTTCAGTTCGCTGCGCTCGGTAACGTTCTTGAGCGACGCGCACTTGCAAAGAGAGGTAATGTAGGGGCTGTCCTCTCGCAACGCATCGTTGAACGCGCCGTCCTGATTCAAAAACGGTTTCATCTCGTCCAGCGCGCCGTTTTCAAACGAATAGGTTTCCTGCCATTGCTTACCAAAGCAAATGATGGAAACCGTTGCGTTGTCCATCGGGAGCAGGTCCACAAACAGCTCGGCCGCCGCGACGCTCATCCCCTGCTCGTCCGCCTTATCCATGCTGCCGGTGCAATCGACAACCAGCACGAAGTGCACCTTATCCGGCTGCTCGGCTACCTGCTCATCGTTTTCCTCCGCGAGGGACGCGCCGCTGCCCAGCAGCACCAGAAGCGCCAGCAGAAGCAACGCGAATTGACGAAGCCGTTTCCTCATAAACAATCTACCTCCTCAGCCCAAATCAGGGCTCAACATCGAAGCAATCTATGGCAAATCAACCTGCGGATTCAATCGAGCGCTATTTTCCTCAGCCCTTTCACGGGCTCGAAAACGGAGCAATCTATGGCAAATCAACCTGCGGATTCAATCGAGCGCTATTTTCCTATCATATAGAGATATTTTCACTTGTGATTATTGTATCAACTGTGCCGGAATATTCAATGTCATAAAGTATCGAATTATGGCTGATTTCCACAAACCGACCAAACCGCCCTGTTTTCAGGCGACTTTTTCAGATAAAACCTAGTTTCTCATCAGCATATCGGATTCTGCGAGCAATGTTGTGCGCATTTTGCACAATAAAAAATTAATGTCGTAACTTGTCGATTTTTGAACTGATTTTCTGAAATAAAACACCCTAAACACCCGTTTTCTGATTCTTTTGACCGGATGGAGCAACAAAAAACGCGGCTGTTCGCCGCGTCCTCGTTGCTATTTATACTTGTGATTTCATTCATTTTTTGCAGGTCTCAAAGAGCCCTTACCGAAGCCAAACCTTCACGCAAAACAGGATAAACAGAATCAGTATCAGCGCAAAGCCCACCGAAATCAGCAGCGCCCATTTTATTCCAGCGGCAATCATCAGGCGCGATTCGCGCTTACCGAGCGGCTCCTGCGGCGCTTGTGTTTCCCGCGTGCCCGTTGAACCGGCATACCCCGGCATGCCCTCGACACGCATATTCGCAATTACGCGGCCGTCGTCCTCCTCCGGTTCGCCGCGCCAGCCCCGCCGTTTCATCGGCCTGCCCCGTCGTAGAGGTGGCAAAGGGTTGTGTGCCCGCCGCCCGCGTCAAAGCGAACGGGCGCTTCGCGGCGGCAGATTGGCATGCACGATTTGCAGCGCGGGTGAAAGCGGCAGCCTTCCGGCGGATTCGCCGGAGACGGAAGCCCGCCTTCAAGCAGAATTCGCTTGCTCCGCGCCGCCGGGTCCAGCGAGGGAATTGCCGAGAACAGCGCCTGCGTATAGGGGTGCAGCGGGCGCTCGAAGACGTCCTTCGCCGTTCCGAATTCCACAATCTGGCCTAAATACATGACGCCGAGCGTGTCCGCAATGTGTTCCACAACGGACAGGTCATGCGAAATGAATAGATACGTGAGTCCAAACTCCTGTTGCAGATTCGCCAGCAGGTTGAGAATCTGCGCCTGAACGGAGCCGTCCAGCGCGGAAACCGGCTCGTCGCAAACCACAAACTCCGGCTGGAGCGCGAGCGCCCGCGCAATCGCAATCCGCTGCCGCTGTCCGCCGGAAAACTCGTGCGGATAGCGGTTCTTCTGCTCCGGCTGGAGTCCGCAGGAGAGCATCACGCGGTCGATGTACGCGTGGTACGCCACGCGTTCAACAATCTTGTGCTCGCGCACCGCCTCGCCGATGATCTCGCCAATGGGCATGCGCGGGGACAAGCTCGCAAACGGGTCCTGAAAAACGATCTGCATCTTCGGGCGGAGCCGCCACAGTTCCTCGCGGCTCAGCGCAAAGAGATCCTGCCCGGCAAACCGCACCTCGCCCGAAGTCTTTTCGCAAAGGCGCAGCAGCGTTTTGCCCAGCGTGGTCTTTCCGCAGCCGCTCTCGCCGACGAGCCCCAGCGTCGTGCCCCGCGCAATTGACAGACTCACGTCGTCCACGGCGCGAATCGTCCCCCTCGTGCGCCCGAACACACCCGAACGAACGGGAAACTCCGTTCGCAAATCCTTTGCCTCTATTAAAATTTCGTTTGGCGCTTTCCTTTGCTCGCTCATTTCTCTTCGCCTCCGGTGCCGCAGCGGTAGCAGCTCGCCGTATGCGAGGGCGAAACACAAACCTCATCGGGATAGCTGCCCGCGCAAACGGGCAGGCGCAGCGCGCAGCGTTCATAGAAAGAGCAGCGATCCGACCGGTCAGTCGCCTCCGGCACTGCGCCCGGAATGCTGCTGAGCTTGCCCCGCTCGCGTCCGGCGAGCCGGTTGGACTCCAGCAGGCCCATCGTGTACGGGTGCGCCGGGTGCCGCAGCACGTCGTCCGCCGTGCCCTGCTCGACCACGCGCCCCGCGTAGAGAATCACGACGCGATCCGCCAGTTCGGCGGCAACGCCAAGGTCGTGCGTCATCAGCAGAATCGAAACGCCGGTTTTATGCTGCAACTCGCGCAGCAGGTCGAGAATCTGCGCCTGAATGGTCGCGTCGAGCGCGGTGGTCGGCTCGTCCGCGAGAAGCAACTTAGGATTGCAGGCGAGTGCCATCGCGATCATCACGCGCTGCCGCATGCCTCCGGAGAGCGTATGCGGGTACTGCGTAAATACGCCCTCTCCATTGGCAATGCCGACCTGTTCCAATAGCTCCAGCAAGCGCGCTTTTCCCTCGGCTGGGGTCAGCTCCGGATGGTGCAGCCGTATCGGCTCCAGAATCTGCTCCCCGACGCGAAGCACGGGGTTGAGGCTGGTCGCCGGTTCCTGAACGATCAAAGACACCGCGTTTCCGCGAATCTGTTCCAGTGTGCGCTCCGGCGCGCGGACGATGTCGCAAACGTACGCGCCGGTGTCGAGCCGAATCGCGCCGCCAACAATCTGTCCCTGCGGGCGTGGGAGCAGGCGCATCAGCGACAGCCCCAGCACGCTCTTTCCGCAGCCGCTTTCGCCCGCCAGGCAGACAGTCTGCCCCTTGGAGATCGAAAACGACACGCCGTCCACGGCTTTGAGAATGCCCGCTTCCGTCCAGAACCAGCTTTGCAGGCGGTCGATTTCCAGTACGTGGTCGGGCTGCTGCATCTGTGTTTGGCAGGCGGTCGCTTGCGCGTCCCTGCGGCGGTTCTGCCGCTCCAACTGGCGCAGCAGCCGTTTTTCGGCGCGCGCGCGCACCCGCGCCTTTGCGGACGCGGACGGAAGCGAAATCTTCGGTTGTGTTCGGTTGAACCAAATCATGGCGCGCCCTACCGTTTCCTTCGGGGGTCGTATGCGTCCCTCAGCCCGTCCCCGACAAAGTTGAACCCCAGCACGGTCAGCACAATCAACAACCCCGCCGGAATCCAGACGAACCAGTAGTTCGTCATCACGTGGACATCCGTCGCGGCGTTGACAATGCTGCCCCACGAGGCCAGCGGATACTTCACGCCCAGCCCCAGAAACGAGAGCGTCGCCTCCGTCAAGATGATCTCGCCGAGGTTGATGGTCGCCTGAACGATCATTAGCGGCATCACGCTTGGCAAGAGGTGCCGCAGGATTCTTCGCGAAGCGCGAATGCCCGTTGCCTCCGCCGCGAGCAAAAACTCCTGTTCGCGCAGGGAGAGCACCTGCCCGCGCACAACGCGCGCAATGCCCGTCCAGCCCAACACGCCCAGCAGCGCCATCAGCAGAAAGATGCGATGTACCGGCTCTATCTCGAGCTGGTCGAGCGCCGCGCCGAGGATGATCACGAGCGGATAGAACGGAACGCTGTTCACGAGATCGACAATGCGCATGAGAACCAGATCGACCCAACCGCCAAAATAGCCGGAAATGCCGCCCAGCAGCGCACCGAGCACGAGCTGAATCAGCACGACAACGAACCCGACCATCAGCGAAATCCGCCCGCCGTACATAAGCCGCGTCAGCACGTCCATGCCGTTTCCGTCCGTGCCGAGCGGGTGCGCCGCGCCGGGGGATTCGTAGAGCGCAATCACGGGGGAACTGGTCAGCACACGCACGGTATAGCTGTTGTTTCCGCGCTCTACGCGGTACTCTTTCCTCTCGCCGGAACCATCGTCAGCAGCGAAACTTGATTGCTCCGCGCGAATCGCTGCTCGAAACGCCTCGTGAAACGAATAGGGCAGTTCCGCGCCGCCCGCCGCCGGGGACACGCGAATGTCCGAAATAGCGCAAACCGCCTGCTCCGTGCCCGCGCGCAAAACGAGCAGCTCCGCGCCGTTCTGTTTCAGCACATAGGACGCACCGTCGCAGACGAACGAGCTCTGCCCTCCCGCCAGTGCGTTTTCGCAGGCAAAGCGGAACGCAAATCCCTCGACGAGCGCGCGAACCGCCTCGTCGGTCGGGTCGTAGACGCGCGTTGTCGCCAGCGCAACCGTACTGCTCCGGTGAACGACAAACGTCTTGCCCTGCGATTCCACCGTGTAGTTCGTCCCGCCGAGCAGAAAGTCAGGTTGTCCGTTTTCAATCGCCGCCTGCGCCGCGGCGACAAACGGCGGCGACAGCGTGCCGGAACCCTCCGCGGAAGCAATCGAGAAACGATTGGCCAGCAATCTCGCCTCGGCCACCGCAACGGAAGCGCCAATCGTGTAAAAATCCGCACCCGACCGCGTCAGCGTGTAGGTCTGCCCCGCGTAGGAGAAGGAATCCTCCGCTTTCGACACGGCGAGCACCGCCTCCGCAAACGCCGCCTGCGAGAAATCAGCGTCCGGCTGACTCGTCAATATCAGCTCTGCGCTGCGTGTGCCCTGCGCATACGCCTGCCAGACCATCTCCTCCCGCCGGAACACCTGCGACTGCGTATACGGCGAAAGCAGCCCGCCGAGAAACGAAAACGCGAGCATGAACGCGAGAATGCCCAGCCCGATCACCGCGAGGGGGTTCCGAAAAAAGCGGCGCAACAATAGTGCGCGCGGCGAATACGCGCGGGTCTTGAGCGGCTCTCGTTGATCTTGTGTTTGAACGGAGGCTAGCTGGTTTTGTTCCATGCGTTACCCCCTCATCGGATTCGGACGCGCGGGTCCGCCGCCGCGTACAAAATGTCCGCGGCAAGCAGGCTAACCTGCGTGAGAATCAGTAAGAATACGAGATAGAACATCGCAAAGGGAATGTCCCCCTGCGTGACGGCCTGATAGGCAATGTACCCGACGCCGGGAATCTGAAACAGCGTCTCCGTGATCATGGAGCCGCCAAACAGCGCGGGCAGCAGATAGCTCGAATAGGAGATCAGCGGCAGCAGCGTGTTTCGAAACGCGTGCTTACGAATCACGACCCGCTCCGGCACGCCCTTTGCCCGCGCATAACGAATATAGTCCGTATTCAGCACCTCGAGCATGTTTGTGCGCGTGTAGCGAATCAGCCCGCCGACGGAAATCGCGGTCAGCGTGACAACCGGTAGCACGAGGTGCGCGCCCACGTCGAGCGCCTGCTGCCAGAAGGTCATCTGCTCGTGCATACGCCCGACCAACCCGTAGAGATCGAACCAGCCCAGTTGAATGGAAAAGACGTATTTCAGCAGCGCCGCGAGAAAGAACGCGGGCAGCGAGATGCCCGCCAGCGCGGCAACGGAGACCGCATAGTCCGCAAAGCGGTATTGCCTGCGCGCGGCGAGAATGCCAAGCGGAATGCCGATGACCGCCTGCAGCACGAGCGTGAGCGAGTTGATTCCAACCGTGTACCAGATGACGCTGCCAAACTTCTGCACCACCGGCTGGTGAAACTTCCAGGACTCCCCAAAGTCCCCGCGCAGCGCGTAGCCGCACCAGCGGAAGAACCCCTTGAGGATCGGCCCGTCGAGGCCGTACATCTGATTTAGCTGGGCGAGCAGTTCGCTGTAGCTTTTTGCGCCCGGCTGCGCGCTGAGCTGGCGCGCCATGCGCTCGACAAACGTGGTTGGCAGCAGGCGAATGACGAAATACGCCGCCATCGCGCCAAAAAACACGATGACCGCGCCGAGCAGCAATCTTCGAACAATGTATTTCGCCATATCGCCCTCTCGAACGGATTCGTCCGTTTCGAATGCAGTTTCACTCTGCATCCCCATAAAAAAACAGGAACCTTGCGCCCGCCAAAAAACCGCGGCGAGCGCAAAGTTCAGTCGTTTCCCGTTGCCGGCTCTACTTCATTTCGAGCCGTTCAATCTCCTTGTCCCAGTTCCACTGCGTCGTGATGTCCGGTGTGAGCGTATCCAGATTGATCCGCTCCGGCGAGAACACCGTGCAGTTCTGCCGCTGATATGCCGGCACTTCAACCGCCCAGTCGGCGATTACGTCCAGCGCCTGGCGGTAGATTGCCTTGCGGTAGGCCTGGTCGTCGCTCTTGCGCGCGTCCACGAGCAGCTGGTCGAGCGTCAGGTCGCTGATGTTGTAGTAGTTCGAGTCCGAACCGCCCATATTGACGATGCCGGAGCTGTGGTAGATCTGGTAGAGATCCGGGTCAATCGCCGCTTCCCAACCGGAGCACCAGATTTCCTGCGTGCCCGCGCCCATCATGTCCGAGAGCACCGAAAAGTCCGTCAGGTCGTTGATCTTGAGCTCAAAGCCGATGGTCGCAAGCGCGGCGGCCGCGTCCGTGAGCACCGCAAAGGTCGGGTGGTCACCCGTGCCGTTGCCGCTGATCACCGCGTCGTAGCGCATCTTCGCGCCCTCCGGCGCGGAGAGGAGCGTTCCGGTCGTTTCGTCGTATTTATATCCCGCCGCCTGGAAGAACCCGATCGCCGCCTGCAGCGCCGCGGCGTATTTGTCCTCCTGCGTCATGCCGGGTTTGTAGATGTCGTTGCCGTCCTTGTCGACGGAGAACGCAACGCGGTAGCCCTCGTCCGTCGGCTGCGGTGCCGCCCAGGAGGTGTTTGAAATCGGGTATTGGATCACCGTCGCGGCCTCGCCGAAGTAGCTCTCATATGCCACGTCGCGGTAGACCGCCAGCACGGTGGCAATCGCCTTGCGCAGCGCCTTGGACTGCGCGCTGCCGGGATCGTTCCCCACGAGAATGGCTCTTGCGTTTAGGCCGATGTAGCCGTAACCGGGGAAGTCCACCTTTGAGGTAACGATTTGTTCGCCGGAGAGTTTGCCGTTGGCGTTGTAGCCCTTGATCTCCTCAAAGTTCTTCTTCGATCCGTTCAGGCTGCCAATGTCAATCGTCCCCGCGGCAAGCCCGGCGATGATTTCGGAGTCGATGGTCTCCTTGTACTGCACCTGCTGGATCTTCGGCTCGCCCTTGTAAAAATACTCGTTCGCCTCAAAGTAGCAGATGCGGTTCTCGTATTTCACGAAGCGGTAGGGACCCGCGCCCATCGGCTGATTCGTCTTTGCCTGCACGAGCGACAGATCGCCAAAGGGATGGCCAAACATGTTCTTCTCGTAGTCATATTGCGCCGCGTCGCCGTAATAGTGCAGCGGGGTGATGTAGAGCCCACAGATCGTGTAAACGGCGGAGGCGTCGTAACCCTGCATCTGCACTTCGACGGTGTTTGCGTCAATTTTGCGAATACCGGCAATGTTCGGCACGCCGCCCGCCATTTCGGGGTCCGCCTTTGCCTCGGCGGAGACAAAATCGCCCTGCGCCTGCGCCAGCGTTGAAATCGCGGCGGGGTCGACCGCCTCTACACCGTAGAACGCCTCGGCGTCGCCGGAATATTTCGCAACCGCCTCGGCGTAAAAGTCCCCCATGGTCGGGAAGGTTGTTACGAGATCCCAGCTCGTTCCGGTCACCGCGCCGACGAGCGAACCGCCGTCACCGGGATTGGCAAAGGCCCAAACGTACATGCCAAGCGCGACGTTGAGCGCCTCGTTTGCGTCCAGATCCGCCTCGGTCTTGCCGATGTCCGCAATGTAAGCCGAATAGTTCTCAACCGACGTATCGACAATGTCCTGTAGATCGCCCATCCAGGCGGCCTTCTCCAGCTCCCAGTACTTTGCCTGCTGCGCCTCGGTCCAGGCGTCGGTCGCAGCCCATACATGATCCGCTCCGGCGGTGCGAATCGCAACCGCGAGAGCGTTGTACTTCGTGTAGATATCCTCCGAAATCTGCGACTGATAGTTCTTCAGCCCCAGAATCGGATAGGAGCTCAGCGTTGTGGAGCCAACGTAGGAAGGATCGGCATACACATAGTAGGTAAAGATGACGTCGTCCGCGGTAACGGGCTTGCCGTCCGAAAACTTCAGCTCGTCGGCGAGTTTGATCGAGTAGGTGGTGACGTCCGCCGTCTTGTCGTAGGTAACGGCGATGTCGCACGGGCCTTTGTAGGTAAACGGCTTGCCGTTATACGAAATCGTTTCGCCCGCAATCGCGTTGTGGACGATGCTGCCGAGCCGATCCGTGGTCAGCATGGAAAGCTGGGTAAGTTCCATCACGTTCGCGTCCGCCGCGGTGTCCGCAAAGAACGGAGAAAACGCTTCGTTGAACTCCCCCTGCGCAACCACGAGCGGCAGCGCAGGCGCCGCGGTCGGTTCCGCCGGAGCGGCCGATTCGGCGGCCTCGGGCACGGGCGCTTTCGTCTGGCAAGCTGCGCTCAGCCCCAGGCAAACGATCAGCACCAGCAGCAACACTCGACCCCAACTGCGTTTTTTCATCATAGAATCTCCTCCTGTCCCTCGCGGGCAATCTTGAAACGTCCGGCAAAGCGCCGTTGCTCCCGCACCGGGAATCCATCCCCATACAACTTGAAACCTTCCGGTAAAACACCGTTGCTCCCGCACCGGGAATCCATCCCCATACAATTGGTATCATAACACATTCCAAGGCGGAACGCATGCGCGAACGAACGCTTACGTTCCGGTTTCATCCAAAAGCGATACCGTGTCCGATCGAACGGCGTGATTTGCCTTGGCTCCGTTCTCGGCCTTGTTTTGATACATCAGCGCATCGACGGAGCTAATGAACTTCTTCTCGTCCTGACCGGACTCCGGATGGTAGACCGCCGAACCCGCGCTGAAGTGAATCGCATACGGGCGGTTTTGCGTTTCGTTGAACACGCGCGTGTGCTCCAGAATGCGCAGATAGAGCATGCGCAGTGTCTGCTCGTTGTCGATGTCCGTCAGAATTACAAATTCGTCCCCACCGTAACGCGCGAGAAAGTCCCCTTTGCGGATACTCCCTTTCAGAATCGACGACGCGTCCTTGAGCGCCTCGTCTCCAAATACATGCCCCAGACGGTCGTTCACCTCTTTGAAGTGGTCGATGTCCAGCAGAATGCAGGAGAGCGGCCGCCCGTCCTTTGCCATTCGCACGCGATCCGACAGGTGAATGTCCATCTGCCTGCGGTTGAAGAGCCCGGTGAGATGATCCAGATACACCTGATCGTTCTGCAGGTTGGTATACGCAAGCAACAGCGCCAGCGTAATGCTGCTCCAGATGACGGCGATTCCGTAAAACAGCACCTGCGCGAGCGAGCTAACCAACGTAATGACGGAAAACAGCGTAAGCATCCAGGCGGACTTTCGCGTAATCCGGCTGCGGTGCACCCAAACGCCCGCAACAGACGAAATCAGCGGCAGAATGGACAGCAGCGCGAGCAGCGGATACCAAGGTCCACGATGGTAGATTTGGCTCTGGTCAAAATAGTACATCCAGTGCGTCAGCGGCGTAGAGAGCGTCATCAGCTCGCAAATGCCAATCGGAATACCGTAGGCGAGCAGCGGCACTCGGAGTGCCTTTGCGTCGTGAAACAGCTGCGACTGCACATAGAGCGCCCAAAGAAACCCCGGAATCGGGGTTAACAGAAACAGCGAAATGGTCACGATCTGATTGCAGAAGATGAGCGTTTTCGAGCGGTCGCCGTCGAGCACCCAGGTCAGCGACTCCAAAATCAGCAGGCAAAACACACAGAGCGTCAGCCAGCGAAAAATTCGATTATGCAGCAGCCGTTTCTCGCTGATGTTCCGTCCCGAAAAATAGACCACGAGACAAACGGCCGCCATAAAGAGGTTCAGGTCGATGCGAAGAAAGATCTGCATGGTTCATCCCCCCATCAATGGAGCAGGTATGCACAGCAAATAGATGGTTGATTGGGTGGTGAAGATCGAAAGAAGGCGTTATTTGTCTCCCCCATTCGACAAATAAACCTAATTTAATATAGCATTCCGACGCGCGCAAATCAACACAATCGACGGAGGGATTGCGGCGCGCATTCATCCATTCTTTTGAAAATTGTCGCAGTTTCGATACATTCTTGCAATATTCTTGCCGCTGTGGCGCAATAGACTGCTATAATGGTGTGTGATGGTGCAACACCGTCTATTTTGTAGTGTAACGAGGTACCTTCCTTTGATGCAGCAAGTGCTGGAGATTGTCAATCAGGTTCGCAAGGTCGTCGTCGGCAAGGATGCGGTCATCGGCAGCATTCTCATGGCGATGCTCGCACAGGGGCATGTGCTGCTCGAGGACGTTCCGGGGGTTGGCAAGACCACGATGGCGCTCGCCTTCTCCCGCGCGATGGACCTTTCCTATAAGCGCATGCAGTTCACGCCGGACGTCATGCCCTCCGACATCACGGGCTACACGACGATTCAAATCGGCGGCGGCGCGGGCGCCTATGTGCCCGGCGCGGCGATGTGCAACCTTTTTCTGGCGGACGAGATCAACCGCGCGTCCAGCAAGACGCAATCCGCTCTACTGGAGGTTATGGAGGAAAACAGCATCACGGTGGACGGGGTTACCCGCGCCGTGCCGCAGCCGTTTCTGGTCATCGCGACGCAGAATCCCGCGGGTTCCTCCGGCACGCAACCGTTGCCGGAATCCCAGCTCGACCGGTTCATGGTGCGCCTGAGTATGGGCTATCCGGATCGTCGCAGCGAGGTGGAGATGCTCCGCCGCCATCAGAACTCTGTTTCGCTGGACAACGTCAGCCGCGTGGTTTCGCCGCAGGATCTGGCGCTCATGCAGCGCGAAGTCGAGAGCGTCTTCGTATCGGAAGCGCTGTTTTCCTATATCACCGAGCTCGCCTCCTGGACGCGCGCCCAGCCCGCCATTCGCTTTGGCGTCAGCCCGCGCGGCACGATTGCGCTACTGCGCATGTCGAAGGCTTCCGCCTATCTTTCCGGGCGCGATTATCTGATTCCGCAGGACGTGCAGGGCGTGTTTGAGAGCGTCTGCGCGCACCGCCTGCTGCTCAGCCCCCGTGCCATGGTCAGCGGCATCACCGAACAGCAGCTGGCCAAGCGCGCGCTCACGCAGGTGCAATCTCCCGTCGTGGTCTAATCCCAATGGCCGTCAACCGGATTGCCTATCTGTATACGCTCTTATTGTCGTTTATCTTTTTTGTGCTATTCGACGTGTATTTGCTGCACCTGTTTCTGGTGTTTCTGTTGCTTCTTCCGCTTTTCTCGCTGCTGCTGGCAATTCCCGCCAGCCGGAGCCTGCGCTACAAAATGGAAATTGAGGACGACATCGTGCCCAAGGGGCCGTGTCCCCTTTCGCTGACGATCAAAAACGGCAGCGTGTTTCCTTGCGCGCGCGTGCGCCTGCTGCTCAGCCGCCGAAACGCGCTGGGCCGTTCCGGCGAGCAGTATTCGGACGTGGCGGAGGATTCCGTCCAGTGTTCGATGGGTCCAAATCGGACGATAACGCTCCAGCCGGTGGTCAAGTTTAACCATTGCGGACGCATGGACCTCTCCATCCGCCGGGTGTATGTCTGCGACCTGCTGGGATTGTTCAACCTGCCCGTGCCCGCGGCAAACGGCGTTTCCGCTTCGGGCAGTGTCTATGTGCTGCCGGAGTTGCAGACCCGCTCAATCCAGACGGACGAAGCCGCCGACCTTGGGCTCGACAGCGTAACGTATTCCACCGAGCGCGCGGGCAACGACCCCTCGGAAATCTTTCAACTGCGCGACTACCGCGAAGGCGACCCCCGCCACAGCGTCCACTGGAAGCTCAGCAGCCGCATGAACCGACTGATCGTCCGCGAATTTGGGCTGCCGCTGAACGCGTCGCTCCACTTTTTGCTGGAGCTGCGCGAGGGCGCGGACCCCGCCGCCTCGGAGGCGATGCTCGGCGCAGTGCTCGCCTTTTCGGAATATCTGATGGCGCGAAAGATTACGCACTCTGTGAGCTGGATCGGCGAAGAGGGCATGCTGCAAACGCTCTCTGTCACGGGGGCGGACGCGCTTGCCTCCGTGCTGCACGACCTGCTCGCGCTGCCCGCGCAGGAGCGCTGGAGCACGCTGGAGCAGTACGCTGCGCAGGCAATGCCGCAGGGCGAAACGCACGTGGTGTACCTCATTGCCGGCGCGCGTTGGAAGAGTACCGAGGACGAGGAGGCCAAGGGCATGCTCGGCAATCTATTGGAGCGCAACATCTGCCGTCGCCTGACGCTGATGACCGAGCGCTGTCCGCAGGAAACAGCCAAGGGGCTGCTGTCGTTCGGCTGCGAGGTGCAGCTGTTTAACGGGCGCACCTTCGGAACCGACGCGGAGGAAGCGCTATGAAGCAATCGACGAATCGACCATCCCCCTCCCGCGCACCCGCAAAGCCGAGCGCCGCGCCTTCGTTCGGCGGCTGGCTGACGCGGACGCTGCAGCAGACGGCGACGCTCGCACTCGCCATCTTCGGGTTCCTCTTTTGCCTGCTTTCGAGCTATTCGTTGACCGCCGACGTCACCAAACTAACGCTTTCGGCGACGATTTTCGTGCTGCTGTTTTCCGCGTCGTACTCCAGCAAGCGGCGCGGCATTCTCGCGCTCGCCGTGTTTCTGCTCGGCCTGATCTGGGGCTGGATTCATGTCAACGAGCTGCTGCAGGGGATTCTGCTGCTCGTGCAGCAGGCGATTTCCCCGCTCTCGCTGAACCTGCCGGAGGCGATGCAGGCGCTGCTAACAACGCACGACGCGGCGGAAACGCTGCTGCTCTCCACGCAGGCGCTGCAATCGATTCTGTTTTTCACCACGGTTCTTGCGGGGTACTTCGTCTTTGTCCGTTCCAGCGCGGTCGGCCTCGCGCTCGTGACGCTGCCGCTGCTGCTGCCCGCGCCGTTTTATCTGCTTTCGCCCGGCATTGTGCCGTTTTTCTGCCTCGTCACCGCGCTTTTAATGGTCTACGTGCTCAACGGCATTCGCTATTCCGCCGAATCGTCGCTTCCGTTCAACGTATCGTCCCGCAAGCGAAACGAAGCGGCCAGCCAGCTCGTACTGCCGCATTGGCTCGCGCTCTCGGCGCTGCCGCTGATTGGGCTCGTGCTGCTGCTCTCCTCCCTCGTGCTGCCCGAAGAGGGCTACGAGCGACCGGAGGCAATTGAAAGCCTGCAACAGGAAATCTTTTCACTCCAGCTCGGCAAGGACTCGTTCTTTCGCAGCAACGACGGCCTGACGCATGGCGACCTGCGCGATTTAACGTCCATCCGTTTCACGGGTGCCGCCGCGCTGAAGATTCGCACCACGCTGGAAGAGGCCATGTACCTGCGCGATTTCGCGGGCGCGACCTATTCCGACGCGGGCTGGAACATTGCCTCCGCTTCGGACTATGCTTCGTTTGCGGACAGCTTTCTCGGCATTGCGCCGCAGAACCTCAGCGCCGCCGCGACAACCGCAACCGGAGCGAGCAGCAATCCCTTTGCGCTCGACGTCAAGAACATTGCGGCGCCCAAGACCTCCATCTGGGTGCCAAACGGACTGATCACCACCACGAGCGACATTCCGAATTCGGTCTATCTGGAGGACGCGGCGCTCGGTTTTTCCAAGGCGTCCGCCGCAAAACCATACTCGCTCGCCGCGCTGCCCATTGGCAGTTCGCTCTCCAACATTCCGCTCGACGGGGGCGCTGCCGACGCCGCATCGCTGAAAAACGCCTATCAGGCCGCCGCGGGCTGGGCGATGGGGCTACCGAACGCCAGCGGAACAGATGCGGAGCGCGTTCAGTCCTCCGCGTGCGCCTACATCGACTATGTGTTTCAAACCTACGGCACTCTGCCGGACAGCACCGCGCAGGCGGCAAGCCAGCTGCTATCGAAATACAATCTCTCGTTGCAGCTGGAGGACGGCTCGCTGAGCCTCTACGAAACCTGCCGCGCGCTCTACCTCTTCCTTTCGGAACGCTGCGTCTACGCCTATTCGCCGCCGCAGCCGCCGGAGGGAACCGACTTTTCGACCTATTTTCTGGAGCAGAGCAAACAGGGCTACTGCGTGCATTTTGCGACGACAGCCGCCGTGCTCCTGCGCGCGCTCGGCATCCCGACGCGCTATGCGGAGGGGTATATCGTCATTCCCAGCGACTATGAAAAGCAGCGGGACGCGGACGGGTACATCAGCATTGAGGACACCCACGCACATGCCTGGGTCGAGATCTTCGATCCGGTGCAACTGGAGTGGATTCCCGTGGAGATGACCGCCAGCACGGGCAGCAATCCCAACGATCTGGGACAGGGTGAGTCGGACCCGACGGTGACTTCCGCCTCCCCCGAACCAACGCCGACCGCCGAGCCGACGCCCACCGCCGAACCAACGCCGGAACCGACGACGGAGCCATCGAGCGCGCCGGACACGAGCGGCGACCCCACGACCTCGCCGGAAAATGAAGGTACGCCGGAGCCGACCGACTCGACGGAGGCCGCCGCCTCCGAATCCCCCGCGGACTCCACGCCGTCCCCCGCGCCGGGCGGATCGGAATCCCCCTCGCCGGACGGCACGCAAGGCGAATCCGAAGGAACGGAAAGCGAAGGTCCCTCCTCTGCGCCGCGACTCTGGCCGCTGCTGGTTCTCGCCATTGCCGGAGCCGGAGCGCTCGCCGTCTTCGGCCTGCGCAAAGCCGCCGTCAAGCGCATGCAACGCCTCTTCTTCCAGCGCGACGCGAACGCCGCCGTGCTCGCCCTCTGCGCGCAGGCACTCCGCCTGCTCCGCTTTGCGGGATGCGCGCCGCTCGACCCGCTCCAGCATCCGGAGGATTATGTGGAAGCGGCGGTGAAGACGCTGCCGTGGCTCGACGGAGCAGCCCTGCTGCGGCTGCTCGAACTCGCGCAGCGCGCACGCTTTTCGAACAAGACCTGCCCCCGCGCGGGACGCGATGACGCGGTTGCCTTTGTCCGCTCGCTGAACCACGATCTGCCGGGGCGGCTGCCGCGCGTGCGCCGCTGGCTCTTCCGCCTGCGCTTCCCCGCGTTCTAAACTGAATACGACTCAACAAACAAAAGCCCGCGTAAGCGGGCTTTTGTATTGCGTGAACGCATGCTAGATGGCGCGGTATTTCTTGAGCGCGCGCACGTTGAGCGCGAAGAACAGCGCGGTAAAGCCAAGCAGCACCGCCAGATCGCTCCAAACATCCGCAAAGGTCGCGTTTTTAAGCATCACGCTGCGCAGCGCGTCCGCCCCGTAGGTCAGCGGAAAGATCTTTGCCAGATATTGCAGCGCGAGCGGCGTTTCCCGCAGGTTAAACAGCCCGCAGAACATCACCTGCGGAATGATTACGATCGGAATGAACTGAAAGAGTTGAAACTCGTTTCGCGCAAAGGCTGAAAACAGCGTGCCCATCGAGAGCGACGCGCCCGCAATCAGCAGGTTGATCAAAAGCACCAGCAGCACGTTTTCGCCGCTCGGAATTTTGAGCACGTAAATGAGAAACGCCTGAATCACGACGGTTTGCAGCGCGGCAAACAGACCAAATCCTAGAAAATACCCCGCGACGAGCTGCCCGCGCCGCAGCGACGAGACCAGAATGCGATCCATCGTTCCGCTGATTCGCTCGCGCAGAAACGCGATGCCCGCCAGCAGAAATACCAGAAAAAAGATGATAAAGCCCATCATGCTCGGCGCGAGAAAGTCAAACTGCTCGTAGTCCTCCGCGCCATAGAGCAAGGTAACCTCCGGCTGTTCAGAGAGCGCATCCGCCTGCTGGGAAAGCTGCGGCGGAAGCTCGGAGAGCTTTTCGCGGAACGCATACTGCGTAAACGCGCGCTTGGCCAGCGCGGTAATCGCCGGGTCCGTGCCCTCGGCGAAATAGCGATCCCCGTCGATGTAGCCGTCGCTCTCGCCCGCCTTCAGGCGCGCCTGCGCATCCTCCGCGGTGGCGACAATCGTCACCTCGGCAACGTCCTGCATGGCGTCTATCCCTGCCTGGTCGCCGCCGACGAGGTCGATTCGCGCCTCGGTTACGTTGAACGCGAGCAGGCAATACAGCAGCGAGAGAATGATGACCGGCGCAATCAGCATGACCGCGAGCGTGCGCTTGTCGCCCGTGATCTGGCGGATCAGCCGCCCCGCAATCACCAGTGTCTTCATGCGGTTTGCACCCCCTCGTTCTGGCGCTTTGCCGATTCCAGAAACACCGCCTCAAGCGTGCCGCGCGGCGTTTTTTGCTTGAGCTTCTCCGGCGAACCGTCCTCGAGGATGGTTCCGTCGCGCAGCAGAATCAGCCGGTCACATTTTTCCGCCTCGTCCATCACGTGCGTGGTCACGAGGATTGCCCTGCCCTTCGCCTTGAGCCGCTGGAACTCGCGCCAGAACTGCTCGCGCAGCACGGGGTCGATCCCGACGGTCGGCTCGTCCAGCACCAGCACGTCCGGGTCACCAATCAGCGCCGCCGCGAGCGAGAGCCGCCGCTTCATGCCGCCGGAGTAGTGCGCAACCTTCTTGTTTTCGTCCCCGCTCAGCTCGACAAGCGCCATCCTCTCGTGCGCCTGCACCTGCGCCGCGCGTTTGGTCAGACCGCCGAGCCTGCCGTAAAACACGAGGTTCTGAAACCCGGTCAAATCGTCGTAGAGCGCGTCCTGCTGCGCCATGTAGCCGATGGAGTCCATCATGCCGAGGTTCGGCATGGGCACCCCGTGGATCGAAACCGCCCCCGCGTTGAGCCCAAGCGTGCCGATCAGGCACTTGATCAGCGTCGTCTTACCCGCGCCGGAGGGACCCAGAATGCCGAGGATCTCGCCGGGCGCGACGCAGAGGTCAATTCCGCGCAGCACTTCGTCCGCGCCAAACTGTTTGTATAAACCGTTGGCAACGACGACGCTGCCGGTTGGTTCCATTGGTTGTTCTGTCGTAGTTTTGTTCATCGTTTTCTCCATCCCACCATTAAGCTTTCTACAAATTGCTCCACGTCCCGCGCTTCCCGTTCGGGATCCACGCTCTGAGTGATGCTGTAGGCAAGCACGAACCCGAAGAGCTGCGGCATCACGAGCCTCGCGTCGACGCTCTCGTCCAACTCGCCGCGCGCCTTGCCCCGCTCCACCACCTGAACCACATACCCCTCAATCATCGGCAGCAGGCTGACCCGCAGCTGTTCCAGCAGCGGCGCGCGGTGGATCAGCGACGGCAGCACGGACTTGATGAACCGCCCGTTGTCGCGAATCATCTGCAACCGATCCTTCAGCACGGCGACCAGAATCCGGTCGATCGGCATATCCGGATTGAGATTCAAAATGTCCTCAATCGGTTTGCCGATCTTGGGCTGCAGCACGCGAATCAGCAGCGGCACCATGGATTCCAGAATTGCGTTCTTACTCGGAAAATAGCGAAAGATCGTCCCCTCGGCAATTCCCGCCCGCTCGGCAATCTCGCGCGTGCGCGTGGCCTCAAACCCCTTGTCCGCAAACGCGTTGATCGCCGCGTTGAGAATGCGGATTTCCTTGTCGGGGCAGGTCTCGACGTATTCGGACAGATATGCCTCCAGATCGTAGTTTTCTTCCGGCTTCTGCATGGACACCTCCAATAATGAGTGACTACTCACTCATTTTAGTGATCTAACATTGCTTTGTCAATCAAAATTCATCCCGTTCAGAAGCGTTTTTATTTTGCCTCGCTCGCCGCTGAACGCATATAAAAAAAGCGAGCCCCCTCGGGAGCCCGCCGGAATGCGTGGTGAATTCGTTATTTCATCGTGGTCGGGATGAACTCTTTCGCGTTGAGAATGTGATCCCGGAGCAGATTTCCCGCCGCCTCAAAGTCCCCTTCGCGGCAGGTCATGATGATGAGCTCGTGCTCGTTGATCGAAACCTCGCGGGTCTGCGGCGTTCCGTAGAAGCTCGCGCGGAGGTAGCGGTCGATGTTCGCGTGGACGAGTTCGAGCAGGAAATTCGCCATGGAGTTCGCCGCGTGCGACGTTAGAATCTCATGGAATCGGTAGTTGAGCTCCTCGGAGCGAACCAGATCCTCGTTTGCCGTTTCGCGCTGCTGCTTTACCACTTCTTCCATCGCGTCGAAGTCCGCCTTGGTCAAAAGCGGAGCACTGTTTCGAAGCAACATGACGGAGAGCGTTGCCCGCACTTCCATCATGTCCAGTAGTTCGCTGCGCGTCAGTTCCGTGACCGCCGCGCCGCGGTTGGGATGAATCCGAACGAGGCCTTGCGCCTCCAGCCGGCGCAGCGCTTCGCGCACCGGAATATGGCTCACATTCAGCGCGGCGGAGATTTCGTCCTGCTTGAGCTGCATACCGCCGGGCAATTTTGCGCTGATAATTCCCTCGCGGAGTACGTGAAAAATCCATTCCTGCGTAGCGCCAACGCGCGGCCCCACCTGATCGGCAATGGCTTTGTAATCCATGTGTCACCTCATACTGATTTGCGCTGAACAAGAAACTGAAGAATACTGCTATATTATATAGGATCGATCGAATCCGCGCAAGCCCTTTGCATAAAGAATGCCGGTATGCAAGTTTTGCCGCATTCCGGGTAAACGCAAACAAGCCTCGAATCTGGCATTCGAAGCGTAACTCAAATGAAAGGGTCGAACCCTTTCTCCATTTTGAAGGAGCCTGCTTTGTGAAAAACGATCGGAAAAGGCTAGGAAAATACGCTCTTGCAAAAATCAGAAAGAAACGATTCTTGTTCTCTTCTTCTCTTTTTCGTTGGTCAATCCTTCATGCGGGTCAGCAGGAAAAGCTTTCGTGCCGCGTGGTTCAGGTTCACCTACGGCACGAAACCGCTTCCCTTACCGGCCGTACTTCACGCGCTCCAGGCGGATCAGCGCGAGCACGCCGTCCCGAATGTCCGCGGGCAGGCGGTCCGCCAGCGCAACGTCGTTGCGGTAGGACTGCATTCCCTCGGCGTCAAACAGATAGTTCGGTTCCTCGGTCAGGCCAAGAATGCTGTCCGTCGACGTGCTGTAGTGGGTGGCGATGGCAACGAGCGATGCGATGTCCGGCATGCAGCGGTTGGATTCCCATGCAGCTACGGATTGCTGCACAACGCCCACCGCTTCGCCAAGCTGCTGCTGCGTTTCGCCGTGCGACTTGCGAAGTCTCTTAATACTTGCTCCAATGTCCATGATACTCTCTCCTCCAACTGATATCGACAGTACGCGCTTTTTTTGCGGTTTTGGGCGGTACTGCGTTTTCGGCGACTCATTTTGCGGTAATTCGCCGAATTTTTCGCTTTTCACCCGTTTTTCGAATGAAAGCTTACGCTTTATTTTACTACAGCCTTGGACAGAAGAAAAGAGCCAGATATTACAGAAATATGACGTTTTTTCGGACTAAATACGGCTTATTATGGTTATTAATCTGTTTAGTGTATAAAATGCGCTTTCTTTCGAAAGTAAAATATCGATTTCTTTCGACAAAGTATACAAATGTCTCCTTTTGATCTACGCGCTCTGCGCTCGCTCAAGCCCCCGTCATTCATTCATGCTTGAACGAAGCGTTGTTTTGTTCAAGCATGAAATTCTTACATAAGTTGCCTTTGACAAGTATCGTCTATACAAGTAACGTTTCCAGCCCGGAGACGAAACGCGCGATCCTTCTGGCTCGGCCACGCTGGAATCCCAGATTTCATACGGATTTTCCTGCAAAATCACTCGATTTTACCTGGATTTTATGGTTCCTGCCCAAACAATTGTGCTATACTATTGCAGGCGGCCATTCGCCGTTCCTATTCGTCCATGTTTTTTCAGAAGCATACTTTGATTCATCCTTTCACTTCCGGAATTGTCCGGTCCATCGGAGGCGGATATGGGTATTAAGTTAGCGATTGTCGGCGCAGGCAGTACATATTGTCCCGAGCTCATGCAGGGGCTGATTCGGCGGCGCGATCTGCTCGCGCTGGACGAACTGCGCCTGACGGATATCGACGAAACGCGGCTGAACATCGTCGGCGAATTTTGCGAGCGGGTGTTAACCGAAAATGGGCTCTTTCCGCGCATTCTTCGCACAACCGACCTGCCCCGCGCGCTCGAAGGCGCGGACTTTGTGGTTACGCAGATTCGCGCGGGCAAGCTGGAAGCGCGCATTCGCGACGAGAAGATTCCGCTTGAGTTTGGCCTCATCGGTCAGGAGACCACCGGCATCGGCGGGTTTGTCAACGCGCTACGAACGATTCCGCAGATCGAGATCATCGCCAAAGCGGTTGCGCGTTATGCGCCGGACGCCTGGCTCGTCAACTTCGCAAACCCCTCGGGCATCGTCACCGAGTTTTTGCTCAACCATACGCCGGTCAAGGCGGTTGGGCTCTGCAACCTGCCAATCGGCGCGCAGGAGCGCGTTGCGAAACTCCTCGGCCTGTCGATGGATCAGGTTCGACTCGAAACCGTTTCGCTCAACCACTGCGGCGCGATTACGGCGGTCTATGTAGGCGACGAAAATGTTCTGCCCCGGCTGCTGCATTCGGACATGCTCCATGCCGCCGCAAAGCAGGACGCCTGGATAAAGAACTATCTGCCAATCATTGAGCTGCTCGACGCCATTCCAAACGATTATCTGCAATACTTCTTCTACCGCGAACGCAAGTTCAACGAGCTCAAGAACGCGCCGCAGACGCGCGGCGAGGCCTGCCGCGACATTGAAACGCGCCTGCTTTCGTATTACGCCAACGAGACCAATCGCGAGGTTCCTGCGGCGCTTGCCGAACGCGGCGGACATCTCTACTCCGAAGCGGCGATTGCGCTGATTGCCTCGCTTTCCGGCGCCGCGCCGGGGAACCACGTGGTGGACGTGCAGAACCGCGGAACCATCGATTTTCTGCCGGAGACGAGCGTCATTGAGACAAGCTGCTTTGTCGAGCGGGGGCGCATTACGCGTAACTCCCTGACCGTCCCGGTCAACGACGTGCTGCGCTCGCTCTTAATCAGCGTGAAGGCATACGAAACCCTCGCGGTGCGCGCCGCGCTCACCGGCGACCGCGCGACTGCGCTGCAGGCGCTCGCCTGCAACCCGATTACCGCCGATTTGGACAAAGCCGCACCGTGTCTTTCTGAAATGCTGGAGCAGAGCCGTTCGCTGCTGCCCCGCTTCTTCGAATAAGAATCCATTTCATTCCATCGCCGCCCGACTGCCTCAGCGAAATCCGACTTGTTAAGGACATCGAATCTATGGACGAATCAAGATGCTACCTCGCCGTTGACGGCGGCAATTCCAAAACGGAATATCGATTGCTCAACGCAAACGGCGCGGTGGTTGCGACGCTGCGCGGCGGCGCGACAAATCACGAAACGCTGCCCGGCGGGATTGACGAGGCTTGCGATCGCATCCTCGCCAGCGCACAGCAGTTGCTGGACGCCAAGGGCTATTCGCTGTCGCAGGTACAGGACGCAGTGCTCGGTCTCGCGGGGGCGGACTATGACGAAGAGGCCGAGGCGCTAACCGCCTGCCTCAAGACGCGCGGGCTTGCCAATTGCCTCGTCTGCAACGACGGCTATCTCGGCGTCATGGCCGGAATCGAGAACGGCGTCGGCATTTGCTACTCCGCCGGATCGGGCGTGACCTGCGCGGGCATGAACGCGGAAGGCAAGCAGGCGCAGTTCGGCGGCATCGGCGTGCTCAGCGGGGACATTGGCGGCGGGTTTGATATCGTTGCGTTCGTCTACCGTTCCATCTATCAGCATCTGTTCTTCGGGCGGAAATTCACCTCCCTCAAGGACTGCTATTTTACGCTCTTTGACCTGCATTCGCCGGAGGAGTTTCTCGCTTCCGCCGCGCGGATTCAGAACGAGGACACGGCAAAGCAGCTCATCGGCCTGTTCTTTACCGCGCTGGACACGGGCGACGAGATCGCGCTGCAATACGCCGCGCAGACCGCCGCGCACGCCGCAGATTGCATCATTGCCGTATCGGAAGCGCTCGCGCTGGAGCCGACCATTCGCGTCGCGCTCTCCGGCTCGATCATGACCGCCGTCGCCCCCGCCTCCTACCGGCG
This sequence comes from uncultured Christensenella sp., assembly GCA_964509485.1. Lineage (GTDB taxonomy): Bacteria > Bacillota > Clostridia > Christensenellales > CAG-138 > UBA7703. The sequence goes on along the minus strand of CAZDXW010000025.1, from coordinate 5,438 downwards.
CATGATTGAATACGAGCTGCTCCGCCGCAAGGGGAAGATTTACCAGCTCAAGGTGAACAATCAGGCCCCCGTGGATGGCGCGGTGCGCTGGGTGCGCCTGCGCAACGGGCTCGCGAATTAACCGATTCTTCGTTCGATTGAGTTCTGTTTGTCACAAATGTTTCGCGCAATCTACGCCGGAGTTTGATCCGGCGTTTTGTTTTCTCCCGATTTCTGTTAGAATAGACCCGTTATGAATCGAACGGATGATTTGCTGCATACATCGAATGTCACGCCTGCCGCGGATCCGGCGGACGACGCGATTGCCGCGCGCGTTCTCGCGCTGCTTAAGACCCGCTCGCGCGTACTTGTCGCCATCGACGGCAACTGCTGCGCTGGAAAGACCACGCTGGCAGAGCGGCTCAGAGTGCGCCTGGGCGCGACGGTGTTCCATATGGACGACTTCTTTCTCCAACCGCAGATGCGCACTCTCGAGCGCCTGCAAACGCCGGGCGGCAATGTGGACGCGGAACGATTCCTGCGGGAGGTGCTGCTTCCGCTCTCGCGCGGGGAATCTGTATCGGTTGTCCGCTACGACTGCAAGGAGAATCGCCTGCTGGAGCCGGAGACGGTCGAGCCGACGCCGATCTGCATTGTGGAAGGCGCCTACAGCCTACATCCGCTGCTCGCGTCGTATTATGATCTCACGGTCTTCTGCCGGATTGATCCCGCGTTACAACTGGAGCGCATTCGAAAGCGAAACGGCATCTCGCAGCTCCCCGTCTTCCAGAATCGCTGGATTCCGCTGGAGAATGCATACTTCGAAGCGTATTCCATCGAACAGAGCTGCGACCTCGTCCTTTCCACCGTAAAGTAGGAACACTGTTCCCACCGGATCACGGTTCCTGCGTAACGACCGGAATCTTCAGATCATAGAAAGCGACCAGTTCGTCGATATAGGCCGCCTCTTCTGGAAAATTATCTTTGAGATACTCCAGCGCGTATGCCGGTCGCTCCCGAATTCCGATTCGCAGTTGCTCAAGCCAGCGCTCGGTATACTCAATGGATGGCGGAAACGCAATTGCCGCAATCTGGCGCGGCATCTCCGTTAGATAGACATCGTCTATTTCGTCCAGCAACGCAAGCATGTTTTCCGGTGAGAGCGTCGTACTCATCAATTCAATATACCGTTTTACAAATTTTTTACGCCATGCCACGTTCTTTCGAAGGCCAACATAGATGTCCATGTTCGTCTTCGTTCCATCCGCGCTGGATACGCCGTTTTCGTAGAAATACCGTGCCAGAATGTCCTTCTTATATTCCTGCTGATATTCGTTTCCATAGAGACCATAATCTGTGTCAAACAGAAGCGGTCTCCATTTGATTGCGTTGTCCTGCGTGCGCCAATAGGTCTGGTTGATCAAATCCGAATCCGCAATATAGCTGCGAAAGACCAGATAATCCGTAAAATAATCAACGTCCACCCAATCGGCAAACTGCGCAAACACCTGGTCGTTCGAGAGATCCTGTGTGCGCGCGAACTCACGCACCCGCAAGAAATCCGCCGCACTGCCTGCCTTCACCTCATCGTTGCGGTTGACAATGTCGACGCTGTCGCTGTCTGCGCCATAATGCGAAGCGAGGTAGCTTTCGTCCTGTTCCTCGTTGAAATCGAACACGCCATAATACGTTCCGTTCAGATACAGCGCAACAACGCGCGTCTTGAAATTCTCAATGTTCAGGTCTTCCGCCAGACGCGAGAAGTAGGAATCCCGCAAACGCGAGCGTCCCCTGTCCTGCCCGCCGCTTCGCAGGCTGAACGCCGAATAGGTAATGATATCGCTGTCCTCAAAAAACGGGAACGATACGACACTCTGTCCGTACCGCTCGCGGAGCGAAACCGAAAAGGATTTCTGCGTGTACTTTAGCATGGATCGCCCCTTTGCGCGAATCCCCGCGTAAAAGCTGGTGCACAATGCGCCGTCTTCGTCATAAAACGCGAAGTCCGCGCGGTACTCGGATTTAAAGTACCGATCCGTCGTTAGAATCACATCCTTCAGTTCCGCTGGATCGGCGATGACGCAAACAACCGGAACGGTGTGTGGTTCGGTAAACAGATAGGTCGCCGACGTTTCCGTGGAGGCTAGCAGCCCGTCCGAAATGGCGACAGCCCGAATCGCCGTGCTCTCCGAGATCGTAATCGCGCCGGAATATGGCGTGGATTGCTCGCATGGCAGACTGCCGTCCGTCGTAAAATAGATCGTCGCGTCCGGCATCGAGCAGGTCAGCGTAACGGAAAACGCCTCGTCGTGATAAAGCGTCGTGTCGGAAAAAAACGGTTCTGCTGTAAACCCGGTGTATGGGTTCGCTGTGTTTTCGGCTCCTTTCGTGGCTTTCGCAAAAAAAACGCGCCCGACTGTTTCATCGGATGCGATTCTGCCGCTCGTAACGCCGCTTCTCTGAAAGCCGGTCGAAAACAAATCCCGTATTCGTCCGGAGGGTTCCGAGAGCAGAAGTTGCTCGCCGGAAGCGGATATGCCAAACGTAACGCCTTGAGCATCCGCCGATCCGACTTCCACGACCGTGCACCCGCCGGAGGGTATCGTCACCTCGCCAATGCGGTATTTCTCCGGATTTGCGGGGTCGTCCGAAAGGAACCAGCCATCCAGCGAAACCGCTTCGGCTGCCCCATTGGAGAGTTCAACCCAATCGCCGATTGACGCGTCCTCCGCCGCCGAAACCTCGCTGATGTATACGCCAGTGGCATCAAACCAGCCGATGGTTTCAACGGTAGCATAGGCTTTCGCGTTGGAATTTCCCGGCGTCGGTACACCGTAATACACCAGATCACCGTTTGCATTTCTGCCAAAGCTTGCATTTTCCGGACACGTTCCGTCGTAAGCAATCATGTCCTGCCGCATGCCGTCAATCGACGTCAAGACCAGACTTTCTCCGGCCGAAAGACCGAAGTCGACGCACACCTCCCCCGCTGTACTCTCCGATTTCGACAGACAGACAATCAGATACTCCCCCGCACCCAATTCAATATCCGGCAGGCTGGCTCGAAACGGAGCAGCCGTATCGTCGCTGAGATAGTAACCGAGCAGCGAGACCGCTTCCGACGATCGATTGTATAGCTCAACCCATGCGGAGCAGTCGCCCGCAGCATCCGGATACAGGGTGTCGTTCTCCGGCATCACCTCGTTCAGGATAACGGGGTCTGTATCGTCCATCGCGGTTGCCTGCGCTTTCTGACATTCGGTCGCGTTGTTCGCAGCCAAGGGGGTCGGCACGGCGAGAGAACCATCCGAATCGCCATAAGCGACGGAGATGTCCTCCGGAGCGCCTTCGCACCAACTTAGCGTGTTTACGCAGGTTCCGTCGGCGCGGCTGAGCGTCACCTGATCGTCTTGCGAACCGATTGCGAACCCGGCGCAGAGCCCTTCCGGGGCCGTCTCCTCATCCTTCGGAAAATAGATCAGAACGTATTCGCCAGGCTCCAGTATATACGCCGGTAAGCGGAACAACAGCGGCTGCGACGCGCGATCGCTGATGTAATAATCGCTCAGTTGAACCGCTGTCTCCGAGTCGTTGTATAGTTCCGCCCAGGCGACCCCGGTGGAAGGATACGGCAGCACCTCGTTCAGGCACAGCGAACCGCCGGACGCAGCCATCAAACCGCTCAGCGATGCGAGAATGTTCGCTTCGTCGTTTGCTTCCCCCGGCGTTGGCGCGGCGCTGAACCCGTATCCGCCGGTCTTGCTTCTCGCGTAAGAAATATCCCCCGTGAGTTCCGGCACCTCGAGTTGCTGTACCAATCCGGCGAACGCATCCGTCAGCACGAGATATTCGCCTTCCTTCGAAATGCTGAATCCCGTGGAGAGTTTTTCGCCGCTCTCATCTTCCGCATCGCAGGCATAAACAAGCAGATACTCTCCCGCTTTGATTGTAACGCTGGGGAAAGTGAATTTTCGGAGCTTCTTGGCGTTGTTTGTTAACCCGTAGCCTTCCAGATCAATGTCTGTATCCGTACCGTTGTAAAGCTCGATCCAGTCCGGCGTACCAAACGTTTCATCCGTCAGCGTATAATCGTTGCAGGACATCACCTCGCTGATGACGAGCGAACCCTCCCCGCCGGAAATCGCGCCGCAGCCGCTAAGGACTAACAAGAAGAGCAGGAGCGTCAGCGCTAATGGAATCCAACGGCAGATATCCGTATCGATGTGCCCGTTTGCTTTTCGGTTGTTCACCGCCAATCGATTTGGCAACCCCATCAACTACTTTCCGAATCGGCCTAACACTTGATTCGACTGCAGTATATAGAACAAATGCTCCAGTTCAACATCAAAACAATGTACTTCTATTGTCAAATTAAAGCAAAAATTCGACATTTTAAACATTTCAGTTGTATAAAAAGCGACGCTCGTGCGAGCGCCGTTTGTTTTGATTATTCTTTTCGCAACACACACCACAACTTAAAAAAAAGCGACCGTAAGGTCGCCTTTTTTATAATAGAAATCTCTTAGCAGCAATCTCCGCCGCAGCAGCAGTTCAAACACATCAGCGCGGAGCAGACGTCGCAGCAGGCGGAGCTGTTCACGTCCCCGTTCGTTCCGCGCGAATACACCCGGCCGGAGTTGTTCAGCGAAACAAACGCGTTGCGATACTCCGGATTGTCCGGCTCCGCTTCATACGCGCGGGTGATGCAGGCCGACGCCTTTTCATACCAGCCCTGTCGCAGATAAATCACGCCGTAGAGATAGTTCCACTCCGCGTTGTGGACGGACACGCCGTCCAAAATCGTCCGCGCAGCGTTGAGATTGTTTTGGTTAATGAACGAGCGCGCGCGCGCAAACTCCGCCGCGTTCGGCCCGCTGTAGGCCGTGCCGCCGGGCCGGTAGCCGTTATTGCTCCCGCCCGCGCCATACGAGCCGGAGGAGGAACCATACGAACCGCCGGAGGACGTCGTCGTCTGCTTCTTGGTGAGCATTTCGTAGGCTTGGTTGATCTCCTTGAGCTTTTCGCCTGCGAGCTCCTTGAGGGGATTATCCGTGTATTTGTCGGGATGGTACTTCTTGACCAGCTCCAAATACGCGGCGCGAATCTCCTCCTGCGAGGCATTCTCACTCACGCCCAGAACTTTGTAGGGGTTCATCTTCCGTCTCCTTCATATCATTGCGGCGATATATCTGCCGCAGGGAAAGCTTTCTATTTTGCGGCGCGTCGTTCACCGCGGGAATCCTTTTTTACGATTGCGGCGCTTCGTTCGCCGCGGGGAATATTTCCGTTATGCTTGTGCGGTGTCAGCCGTCCTGCACTCTGTTTGTTCTTTAAACACGCGCCGCTGCGCGCTGTCCAGCCCCAAGCGAATGATGTTGTCCAATAGCCCGCTTGGCTGCTGCAGGTTCAGCAGGTCGTAGGCCTTGCTCACCTCGTTGAGCGTTACGTTGAGCAAAAAC